>NZ_CAJGZV010000002.1 GCF_904846065.1 Psychrobacter immobilis | reverse complement strand
TCATCGTCAGCTCTCTATTCTGAAATATCCCCCGACTAGTTATCTAGCCGGGGGATTTTCTTTGGCTGTGGGTTTTTATGTTACTTATCCTTGTTATATAATTTTTAAACCTTTAGTATTTCGATGCTCAATATGACAAGGAATAATTTGCTATGTTTTTAGATTGTTCAACATTCGACACAGCATTATCTTCTATATGTGAAATATTTGATGTAAGAGAAGATATAGTTTTAACAGCTCTCTCTAAGGCTATAGAATGACGAAGAAAAAGATATTGGAGTAATCCTATCTCATTTATTTTTCAGTAATAAATGAGATAGGATTACCGAACAATACTTTCGAAGTTTTGTGGTTTCATGATACACGTGTAAGAGATATAAATTCATTTTATGAATGTGGAATACTAACTAAAAAAGAAATATATCCCAAACTTTATTTACTGCTAAAGTCTCTATCAGATGGCCTTGAGACTTCAGGAAATTATATTAATGATAGTTCTGTATCTGCTAAATTTAATATAAACGATGAAGGTCCTTTTGCTTTTATGATTAGATGTTTAGCAATAGAAGCTCCTAATTCATATCATAATTATACCAAAGCACCTGAGTTAGTTGAGGACATTGCAGGTAGTCTACTTGGAGAAAACTATCACCAATTAGTTTCACGTTTTCAAGAAAGTACGATTCCTTGCTTAGTTTCATTTACTGCTAAACCAATAGGTAGTGAACTTTCAAGAACATTATTTTTTTTGAAGTTGATTCAAGATGGTAAAAGCGAAATTGAAGCTGGCTCAATTGTAAATATATTTCTAGATTCATGCGGAAAGTCAATAACAGTAGATAGGATTGTAAACATTGAAAAGTTGTGAAAAATGAATAATAACTTCATTCAATGACTTGTACTAGAACCTGCAGTCATATTATTCAGTCGTCTACTAAAACAACTCCCCAATCTCAATCACTTCCTCAAAATCAAACCCCAACTGCTCGCCCTTACGCTGTCTCATTTGCTCTATACGCAGCTTACGTCCTGCGATAAGCCTTAGCACCTCGCGTTGCTGCTCTGTCGTCATATCATGCCATCGCTGGCGCTCCGTTCGACTGCGCAGGCAACCAAAGCAATAGCCTTTTTTATTGCTTTGGCAAAGACCAATGCATGGATTTGCAATCTCAAACAGCTCAAACTGTTGGTTCATGGCGACTCCATGGCTATTATCGTCATTCCTTTGACTTGCATAAAACTATTATGGCAACATTATTATGTCGCAAATACTGACTAATGGTGTGCCGTTTTATTGTTATTATTTTTGTTTGGCGGGTGCTATGCTTAGCGTCACTAGCCTATATAAGATAATCATAACAAAATTAATAAGTGAGATGATACGTGAACTTGATTTATATCCATGGACTGGACAGTGATGCGAACTCTACCAAGGGAATGCTATTAGAAAAATACTGCCAGCATCATCATCCTGATATCAATGTACTGCGTCCCGATTTGAATAAATCGCCACAAGACGTGTTCGATAAATTGATAAGTCTAGTTGAGGAATGGGGCAGAGACTCAAAAGTTGTATTCGTTGGTAGCTCATTGGGTGGCTATTTTTCTACCTTGGTGAGCAATCATACAGGCTGTGCGGCTTTACTATTAAATCCTAGTACTCAGCCACATGTGACATTACAGCGCTTTGCTCATGACTTACTGCTAAATAACGATAGTAATGAAGGTCAAGGCGAAGATAAATTGCCAAAGAATCAAATTCTCTATACGACCACTGGCGGTTGGGATATTACTTCTGCGGATTTGCAATGGTTTGCAGATCATCAGTTATCAGAAATTCATTATCCTAAAAAAATTGCTGTATTTATCAAAGAAGGCGATGAGTTATTAAATCCTGAATTGTCTAAAGCCTTTTATCAACAGCAAGGGAGTACTGTTATTTTACAAGCGGGTGGCGATCATCGGTTTAGTGACTTTGGTGAGCAGTTGCCGATGGTGATAAATATGCTACAAGATTTAGTACGAGTCTAAACAGGCGACATTATATGACGTAAGCGATGGACTATTAACCTTAACGTCGCTATTTTTGGTTATAATGGTTGAATAGAATTAATCAGACATGAATCGTTAAGGATGCATTTGTGAGTCAATATAATGCGCAATCGTTAGAAGTTTTAGAAGGGCTTGAGCCAGTACGTCGTCGTCCAGGTATGTATACCGATACCACGCGCCCCAATCATTTGGCGCAAGAGGTTATCGATAACTCAGTTGATGAAGCGTTGGCGGGTTATGCTAAAACCATCAAGGTGCAACTGCATAGTGATGGCTCGTTGTCTGTCGAAGATGATGGGCGTGGTATGCCGACTGATATTCATCCTGAATTTAATCAATCGGGTATTGAGCTGATTTTAACTCGTTTGCATGCCGGTGGGAAGTTTTCGACTTCTAATTATGAAGTGTCAGGCGGTCTGCATGGGGTAGGTATCTCTGTCGTCAATGCGTTATCAACACGTGTTGAGGTGACGGTATGGCGTGATAGTACACAGTTTGATATGGCGTTTGAAAATGGCGCACCAGTTACGCCGTTGACTGAAGCAATCAGCTCAAACAAACGCAAACGTGGTACCAGAGTGCATTTTTGGGCAGATGGTCGCTTTTTTGATACGCCTAAATTTAATGTAAAACAGCTCAAGCACAATCTAAAAGCTAAAGCAGTGTTGGCAGCTGGGCTGACGATTGAATTTGTCGATGATATTAATAATGAAAAGGTAGTTTGGCAGTTTACTGATGGAGTGGTCGAATATCTAAGCGAACAGTTGGATGGTTTAGAAACCTTACCTGAAGCACCGTTTTATTATAATTACGATGCGAAAGCGGGCGAACGTGCTGCTATTACCTTTGCCTTGTCTTGGTTGCCTGATGGTGGCACGCCGATTCAAGAAAGTTATGTGAACCTTATCCCGACGGCTCAGGGCGGTACGCACGTCAATGGTCTGCGTACTGGTATCTTAGAGGCGTTGCGTGAATTCTGTGATATTCATAATTTACTACCACGGAGTGTCAAGCTAACGGCAGAAGATGTCTGGGATGGGGTGAACTATATTCTGTCGCTTAAATTTTCTGAGCCGCAATTTTCTGGACAGACCAAAGAGCGCTTATCTAGCCGCGAAGCTGCTGGGGCAGTACAGACATTGGCAAAAGATGCTTTTAGTCTGTGGTTAAATCAGCATGCCGATATGGGTACTCAAATCGCAGAGCTGGCGATTAATAAAGCTGGACGTCGTCTCAAGTCTGCCAAAAAAGTCGCCCGTAAGAAAATCACGCAAGGTCCTGCATTGCCGGGTAAGTTGGCAGATTGTCGTGGTGATTTGCGTGATGGTGCTGAGCTATTTTTGGTGGAAGGGGATTCTGCGGGTGGTAGTGCTAAGCAAGCACGCGATCGTCATTATCAGGCGATTTTACCGTTGCGTGGGAAAATTCTAAATACGTGGGAGGTGTCATCAGATACGGTATTGTCAAGCCAAGAAATTCATGATATCGCTATTGCTATCGGTGTCGATCCGGCATCTGATGATTTGTCTGAGCTGCGTTATGATAAGGTATGTATCTTAGCGGATGCGGATTCTGATGGTCTGCATATCGCCACGCTCATCTGCGCCCTATTTGTTAAGCATTTCCCTGCGCTAGTGGATGCGGGTCATTTATTTGTCGCCATGCCGCCGTTATATCGAGTAGACGTGGGCAAAGAGGTGCATTATGCGTTAGATGAGCCTGAGCTTCAGCATATTTTGGCCAATGTGCCGGGCAATAAAAAAGCGCAGATTACCCGTTTTAAAGGCTTGGGTGAAATGAGTGCAGAGCAGTTACGTGAGACGACCATGAACCGTGATACTCGGCGTTTAGTTCAGCTAGATATGGATGACATGGTGTTGACTAATAGCGTGATGGATATGCTGTTGGCTAAAAAACGTGCTGCTGATCGCAAGGTTTGGCTTGAGAATAAAGGCAATTTGGCTGACATATCCTAATGGGCTTGATGGGTATGTCCGTCAATAGCTATATATTTATATAAGTTTATAAACCGGTAAGCTGGCAAGCAATAAAAGCCTATAAAATTCAATTTAGTTGTATAAGCTTAATGTTATTATGTAGGTATCTTTTATTATGTGGTGCCGTCATGACATCAAAGTTATTTAATCGCTCAAAAGCTGCTGCTTCTCAGTCTGTAAACTCTAAAATATTGCCCAAGCTTAGTAAAAAGCAGCTGGGTAGTTTAGTCCCGAAACGCGGTAATAAAATTGCGCCAGTGATTGCCTCAGCTATGCTAAAAGCTGCGGGTTGGCGTACGGTTGGAGAGATTCCAAATATTTCACAAGCTGTAGTTTTAGCGCTGCCGCATACTTCGAATATTGATGGGGTTTATGCGATACCCAGTTTATTCGCCTTAGATTTAAAAATCAGTATTATGGGTAAGCATACGTTATTTAAAGTGCCCGTATTTGCTCAGCTATTAAGCTGGATAGGGGTGATTCCCATTGATCGTAGTGATAAAGGCTCCGTATTACAGGCCAGTATTGATAAGTTCAAAACAGGTAAGCCACTATTTTTGGGTTTAGCACCGGAAGGTACTCGTCAATATACTGAAACTTGGAAATCAGGCTTCTATTATTTAGCAGTGGGCGCTGGTGTACCTATTTTGCCAGTAGCGATGGATTACAAAACCAAAGAAATACGCTTTATGTCGTTGGTTTATCCTAGTGGTGATATCGAAGCAGATTTACCAAAAATTTATGCTCAGTATAAAGGGGTGGTACCAAGACATCCTGAGCGCTTATCTCAACCATTACAAGATATCAATCATTCAGCTGAATAAAGTTTTTAAATGAGTTATGAGTATCTGTATTATATTAAGACCCCCTGACAGATTAATGTCAGGGGGTCTTTTGTTTGTGAGGATGAATCTTAAGAATGGCTAAAAAACTAAGCATTGAGTTAGCTGTTGAACGTACTAACCCCGCCATCAACAGGTAAATTCATGCCAGTAATGATGGCAGCATCATCACTGGCTAAAAACATCACAGCGGCGGTTACATCAAACGGTGTCGCTGTCTTCCCTAGTGGAGAGTGGCTAATAAATGGATTTGGACTGATATCCGTTGCCACCAATCCAGCAGATACGGCATTAATACGTACATTATTTGGTATATTCTCTAATGCCAGCTTCTTTGTAACATCAGTCAAATCCCTTTGCCTAGCTTTATAGGTCTCTATATTCCAGTCTGCTGATATCTCCGTTAGCGTTGATACATTAACGATATTGCCTTGTGTTTTTATCAGTTCTGGAATAACTGACTGATGAATGCCGACCGCAGTATCTATGTTGACCATCACATCAATATGTTTATATTTATCGCGTACATGCTTTATTAATCTTGCCGTTTGGGTCAGATCATTAATGTCACTGGTTACGGTAAGGTGGTTACCTGTATTGATCCATGTATGATCCTGTGGCAGGTCCTCGTAGATGTATTCTAAAATATCGTTATTAATACCAACGATTATACAATTCGCCCCTTCTTGTGCAAATCTAAGCGCCGTTGCACGACCAATATCAGAATCTGCACCTGTTATAATGACAGTTTTCTCTTTAAAGCGCTTCATAACGTTCAATCCTTTTTATTATATGATGGTCATTAAATAATTTTAATAAATGTCTCTAAAAAATGTAATCAAAGGCAGCCCATAAGCGATAAGTTTGACTGCAAATCATGCTACTTTGCTATTATCATAACAACTCATCGCCCTGAAAGCGACTGCATTTAATAAGGCTTATTTTGTTAAGTTTTTCGTTGGTAGCCTGTCGTTATAGTAAAAGAATTTGCGAATATTAAACATGCTCTAGTGTTATGCTCATCAATAGCAACTTACTATACAACGTGTCCATTCGATAATAAAAGGTTAACACTGTGTCTGACTCATCTATTACCCTATCTGATAATGATTGTCTTGTTAATGAGTTGACCTGCTATTTGCAGAAAGATGCTGTAGATATTGCTTTGACCAATATGCAGCATCTTGAGCATAAATATGACGCGTGTTACCGTGCTCAGCAATATCATTATCAATTGCCACTGGGTAACCTCTCATTACTTGAGCTCATATTGTATTTGCCTGCTAAAAGTAGTCTGGTCGATATTAAAGCTGCGCGTATGGCGGTAGTAAAGGCCGCGCTCATATGGCACAAGACATATCTTGCTCAGCATAAAAATAACGACAACATGAGCCATAATATTTTAGTTTTTGATATTCAGCGCACCGATAAAGCTGAAGAAATCAATAAAATTAAGATAAATGACCAGCAACGACAATCCCTAAAACGGCTCACTCATGGTTTTGGTGTCCGCTATTTTATGGAAGATTTGGTGGTGGATATGAGCGACAGTATGCAGCAGCTACAAGTTTTTAGCTGGCATGACTGGCAGGCGATATTAGCAAGCCTACAAGCACCATGCGAGTTATGGCGGTTTTTGCATTATCGTTTAGGGCAATTACAGTATTCAGCCAGTAATCATGTCGCTAGCTTTGAATCAGAAGCAGGTCTAGTCACTCAGTTTTTACATAGCCCAACTTTATTTACGGACGCTATCGCAATAGATAATGCACTCATCAAATACGAGGTGCAAGATGAGCCCAATCCTGCATTAGTCGCTATGACACTTGCCTACAAAAACAAAAGCACGACTGCGCAGATGTATCATCAGCATATGGAGCAAGCGGCAGCTCTGTGGTCGCAGCTAAGTACCCAAATGATAGAGATGCTCGATGAAGAAGTACTAGACAATGCTGATAAAGAGACACTAGGAACAAAACGCTGTTATTGGCAACAGCAGCTATCGGACGAGTCTTTATTTTCGCGCCATGAGCTGGTTCGAACTCTATATAGGCATCCTAAACAAGCACATGGTCTGCAAAAAGAAGGTTATGTCGTCCATCAGCACTCTTATGAAAGCTTGGGACGGCATTATGTATTGATCTTCTATGGGCAAGATGTTGAGAGCCAGCACAGTAAACAGGCTATTCAGCCAAACTTAGCAAAGATTGCACAGGATGTTGCGAGCCGCCTGCCAATAGCCGAGCTGCATCATGTAATTGTGTTGGGCATTGATTTTATTGACGAGTCTAATGACACCTTTATTGATATAGATTTATGGATTCAACCGGTTGATCCGATGACCCAGCGTGAGCGGCAGCTGACCAAGCAACTACAGCGCTTAAACCAACAGCATAAAAAGCAAACGAAAAATAACTTATGAGCAAGTAATTTATCAGCAAGTAAAAATGAGCCAATGCGAATGCAATTAAATTTGAATATACCTGCACGGAAGACCAAGTCCTGAGTATGATTTTGTAGCGAGTCTTTCATAGAAACTAAATTTACGCCATAAAAAAAGACAGCCTAGGCTGTCTTTTTTATTCAAACTATATCGTGAACGATGACTTATTTTAAGTCATTATTATCAATATCAGTAAAGCCTTTATTACTTGGCGCTAGATTTGAACCAGTGTCGATATCGTCATCACTTGTTTCAACGTGAGTGATATCTACATGACCCGTACTAAGATTGTTGGTATCGACAGTGCTAGTAGGTAAGTCACTAGTCATTGTACCTGAAGCAGTAGGAGTGTTTTCTCGAACTGAGTCAGCAACTTTTTCTTGTGTACTTGAGCTAGCATGAAGAGCAGATTTCGCTTTAGCTTCTTCACGTTCTTTGTCCATTTTATCCTGCATTTTACGTAGGAAACGTGCAGCGGCTTCTTGACCACCAAGACCAAATGAAAGGGCAAAGGCTACCGCTACGGCACCTAGTGTTAGACCAAAGGCTAGGTTAACGATAGAGTCAGCAATACCCATCGCTTTTAGACCCATGGCAAGTACTAAACCCATGATTAATACACGGACGATGTTTGCTAAGAATTGTGAGCCTTGCTCAGAACGCTCAACGACACCTGCAATGATATTGGCAAGCCAGAAGCCAATAAATAGGATAATTGCGCCCAAGATAATGTTGGCACCAAACGCAATAAACATGGCGATAATGGCTGAGATAGGCTCAAAACCTAGCAAGTCAGCGGCGGCAATTGAGGCAAATAACATCGCAAAGAAGATAATCGCATAACCAACAAGGTCAGAGACTCTCTTATCGCCCATCGTTTCTTGTAAACCAACTTTCGCAGGCAATTGATTAATCTCAGTGTTTTCGATCAAACCTTTGATGATATTGGCAACCATACGTACCACATAGAAGGTCACGACTAAAATCGCAACCGCCATAAAGATATTTGGCAGTGCTTCCATGATTTTGTTCAGCATGTTTGTCGCAGGACGAGCAATCACTTCAATTTTTAATGCGTTCAATGCAGCAATAATAGTTGGAATGATCACTACTAAAAATGCCAATGAACCAGCGATATTAGGCAAACTGTTTTTTTCGCTTAAGCCTGCTTTTGTAGCCAATTCTTGAACATTAAAAGTAGACACAAGATTGGTCACAATGCCGCGCACCACTTTGGCAATGATATAACCGACGACAAAGACGACACCTGCAATGAGGATGTTAGGGATAAAGCTAAAGATTTTATCAACCATATTCGTCAATGGAGCAAATAAACCATCAAGCTCTAATTTACCCAATACCATCGTCAAAACAACCAACAAGATGAACCAATAAACCATATCGGCAATCGTGCTGCTCATCGGTTTTACACCTGCCTGAGCACTTAAACGCTCATCCATCGACGTTTTCGCCAATGCCGCGTTGATAGCTGTGCGTGCAACGGTAGCCAAGACCCAACCAATAATACCCACCGCGATAGCACCGATAAGATTAGGGATAAAGGCTAAGACTTGATTGACCATATTTGCAAACGGTGTCGAGATTGAGTTCAAATTCAATTGATTCAGCGCCCCAGAAATCGCGATGATAAAGATGAACCAAAATACAATCTTAGAGATAATACCTTCTAAATCGTAGGTCTTACCCGTTGAAGAGTTCATACGTTGGTTCAGATTGACTCTAGATAATACATTACGAACCAGTGCCGCGATACCCAGTGCCACTAGCCAACCAATAATAAATATTAAAATAGCACCAATAATAGAGCCGATCGGCCCACCAAGATAACCGTTAAAAGATGTGTACATTGGATTCATCTTATCCTCCTTTAATCATCATACGAAAGCCACTCAACAATATCATCAGTACAGCTATTGTTGAGCGAAACCAATACATAGATGGTTATAATTAATAGTATTTTTAAAGTAAGTTATGCGGTGATATTATAATTTTTGAGTAGGTAACCTTATCAAAAAACGTTGGTTTCCCTCGTGTTAATTACCTTACTGCCAATGTTAATCATCCATGATAAAGACGTACACTCGGTTACTTATCACCTTAACTAATTTAGCTTAGCTGATGTATTAGTGGATTTAAAGATAGAAAGCTTAACGTGTTACTGTATTTGTGTGATAACTTGTTATTATGATGAGAAATATTAACATAGACTGTACATTCGCCCGATAATTTGACGGCAAACATGGTTCCTAAAACTAAGATTTGTTATTATAGGAACATGTGACATCTCGCCACTATCCTTACAATTTGAGAGTACTTTATGAAAAAAATCACTACTTTAAGCGTTGGTGCACTTGCTAGTGCTATGTTGTTGGTAACAGGCTGTAGCACAAATAACGGTAACCAAGAGACAGCTGCTAAAAGCGTTTCAATCACCGAGCAAAGCTCAGCAAATGAAAAAGTAGGTTATAGCTTAGGCTTCATGATGGCTGAAGGTAACAAAGAAGCGGTCGGTGACCTGAATCTTGATACCTTTGAAAAAGGCTTCCGTGATGGTTATGAAGGCAACGAATCAGCATTGACTCAAGAACAAATGCAGGAAGTGTTGACGACTTATCAAAAAGAGCAAGAAGAAAAGTTCGTTAAAGACATGGAAACAAAAGCTGAAGAAAACAAAACTAAAGGCGCTGCATTCTTAGCAGAAAACGCTAAAAAAGAAGGCGTCAAAGAAACGGCTTCTGGCTTACAGTACAAAGTCATCACCGCAGGTACGGGTAAATCACCAAAATCGACTGACGTGGTTGAAGTAAACTACGAAGGTAAGTTAATCGATGGTACGGTATTTGATAGCTCTTATGAGCGCGGTGAGCCAATTGAGTTTCCATTGAACCAAGTCATCGCTGGCTGGACAGAAGGTCTACAGCTGATGAAAGAGGGCGGTAAATACGAGTTTTATATCCCATCAGATATTGCTTATGGCGAAGCGGGTAACGCAGGTATCGAGCCTAACAGCACGCTTATCTTTACGGTTGAGCTGTTAAAAGTAAAATAATACTTAGTACACACCCTAGTGAACAGTGTTAAAAAATAAAGTCATAAAAAAGCCCTCATAATATTATGAGGGCTTTTTTATGATTAGAAATTGAGGATCTAAAGAGTTTTTTGAAAGACTTTAGAATTACGACCGTTATGGTATTTTTCTTGACGCGATGCAGGTAGCGCGCTGGCCTCGACTTCGGCAAAGCCTTGTTCGACGAACCAATGTGCCGTCCGTGTCGTTAATACAAACAACTTGTGCAGACCATGACTGCGCGCTTGTTGCTCTAAAAATGCCAGTAAGTCCGCACCGCGACTACCGCTACGATAATCGGGATGTACGGCGACACAGGCAACTTCTGCTGATTCTGTATCCAATGGATATAGCGCTGCGCAGCCCAAAATCATACCATCACGCTCGATGACACTATAATTATCAATCTCTTGCTCTAAGCGTTCGCGTGAGCGGCTGACTAATATGCCTTGCTCTTCTAGCGGTGATAATAGCTCAATCAGTCCGACCACATCGTCAATATTGGCACGACGAATCTCTTCGTAAGGGTCATGGCTGATAAGAGTACCAGAGCCATCGCGAGTGAATAACTCTTCTAATAAGGCACCGTCTTTGGCATACGAGATAATATGGGTGCGATGGACGCCTTGGCGGCAAGCCAAACTGGCGCAATTTAAGAAATAATTGATCTCGCAATTTAAATCACGATCACGTAAGAAGCGATCGACTTCATTAGGAATCATCTCCCTTAATAAGCGATCATCGTCATTGATGCCTGCTTCTTCACCTAAGAAGATAAGCTTATCAGCACCCAGTGCCACAGCTGCACTGAGCGCCACGTCTTCAGCTAGCAAATTAAAGACTTCACCAGTCGCTGAATAACCCATTGAGCCTAAAATCACAATATGGTCGTGTAGCAGGTTGTTTTTGATGGCCTCAACATCGATAGAGCGCACTTCGCCAGTCATTTGGTAATCGATACCATCACGAATACCGTAAGGACGTGCGGTCACAAAATTGCCTGAAATGGCATCGATGCGTGAACCATACATAGGTGAATTGGCCAGTCCCATCGACAGCTGCGCTTCGAGTTGCAGGCGAATAGCCCCTACCGCTTGTAAAATAGCAGGCATCGCCACGCGCGGTGTAATTCGAATGTCTTGATGCAGTGGGGATGTAATGTCAGCATCTTTCAAGTTCTTTTCGATTTGCGGTCGCGCTCCATGTACCAATACCAGCTTGATACCTAAGCTATGCAGTAGCGCAAAATCATGAATAAGGGTGCTGAAATTTGGATGATTGACCGCCTCACCACCAAACATAATCACGAACGTTTTGCCGCGATGGGTATTGATGTAGGGGGCAGAGTTACGGAACCAATGGACGTATTCAGGGTTGATTTGGGGCATGGCGCTAGTAGTCATAATAAGGGCAATAGTAGTGAGAATAAGAAAAGGGGCGTAGCAAAAAATGCCTATCGCTAAAGAATTACCATAGCAAAAAACGCCGTTATGAGCTATCTTTTATTTCAGTAGTATCAATCAATTTTTATCACGGATGGACGATATACACAACCTCAACACGGGGTTAGTGTACGTACAAACACTTTTTGCTATGCTAAGCGCTATTGCTTTACAGGCGATGAACGAAGATAATCAATAAAAATAAGAATTTTATACGCTAAGCTTACTAGCTATGACAAGATAGACGCCAGCAGCATAGACGCATGCAGCGCTTGCCATTAGCTGTCACTACAATCAGCAGCGATACTAGGTCTGCCAATACTATAACAGTCGACCATTTATAATGAGTCATGTTTCTTATAACATGTTTCTTATAAGTGGGTATGTTCCGTCTAAATTGTGCTGCCTGTAGACGATTCAATATATACCAAAAGTCATTCAAGTTTTACCAGCTGCGTTTTACCGACATATTAACTAGGGATAATGAAAACCATGAAAAAAAGTAACCAATTTGCTAGCCCATTTAGTGCTTGGAGCGGACATCGCCTATTCCACGTTGTGGCTGGTACGCTCATCGGTGCGATGGTAGTGACGCAAGCCTCGGCAATGCTACCGACGCCAGAACAAGCCGTTGATAGTTCGGCAGCTGTACAGACCAATGCTACTAAAAGCAGTAACTCGAGTGCACAAGCTGTCAATAGTAAAATTACCGCGTCATTGATTAGTGTTGATGCAAACGGTCAAGAGGTTTTAGCTCCGGTGAATGCTAGTACGCGCCTGCAATCAGGTAATGTCTTGGAGTATCAAGGCTATTTTACCAATACCAATGCAGATCGCGTCCGTAAAATGACTGTGACGATGAGTATCCCTGAGCAGGTAGAGTTATTGCGTACAGTATCACCTGAATTTCCATACGGCAGTGCGGACGGCAATACTTTTGCCCGTATGCCATTACGTGGAAAAGTGGATAATCAACTACAAGAAATTCCATTAAAGTATTATAAAGCGGTACGCTGGGATCTAGAGGGTGTTGGTCTTAATGACACCGTAGTGGTTAAATACCGTGCACGTGTGAAATAAGCCAGTCATTTAATATTAAGTATTTTATCAGTGTGATTTCTTTAATACCTGCTTAATATTCGTTTAATCACAAAAAGCATCACGGCTCGTTGCTGTGATGCTTTTTTATGGGTTGTTAACAAGAAATTTTGGTACGTCGTTGCAAAGTGCTTAAAGCGTCGCGTATTTCTGGTTAGATTTTTCTTTGAGTAATTGCTTGATGGCAGCCATTTGTGCGGTAGTGGCTTGCGAGCCTGCAGCTATGAGAGCACGGCGATGGCTGGTATCTAGTGAGCTGATATGACTGACCGCAGGCGTAATCAGCACATCAGCACGATTTCGTTCACGCTGCATCGATGAGGCACGATTGGCGCTTGGCGGGGCTACAACATTACTCTCCAAAAATCCCCAAAAGCTGCTTAATCCGTTGAGGTTTAATTTTTTATCAAGTGTAGACACACCGCTAGTATCGTTAATACTAGTATCTGTCACATCAATGGCAATAACAATATCAGCACCCAAGTCATGAGCGCTATCGACAGGTACTAGGCTGACCACGCCACCGTCGATATATTTTTTACCGACCTTTTCGGGAATACGCGGCGCAATAAAAATATTCGGTACGCTACAGGACGCTTGAACGGCAAGCCCCGCATCACCAGTGGTAAAAATGGCTTTTTTCAAAGTATGCTTCTCCGCCGCGACTGCTGCAAAGCGGATAGGGAAATCCTCTATTACTCGTCCATCGACTTTATCGTTGATAAAGTTCTTGAGTTTGATACCCTCGATGACACCTTGATTGGATAAGACAAAATCTGTCAATTCGCTATCTGTAGTGGTCAGTGCCAGTTGCTCAAGCTGTACTGGTGTGTAACCGCTCGCATATAGGCCACCAACCAAGCTGCCGACGCTGGTGCCAACGATAAGTGTGGGCTTAATGCCATTTGCTTCTAGTGCTTTAATCACCCCAACATGGGCGAAGCCTTTGGCACCGCCGCCGCCCAATACTAACGCCACATTAAGTGGCGCTATTTTTGGTGTTTCAGGTAACGGCTGCGCTGGCGTTAGAGAGCTACAAGCGCTGATAGATAATCCGAGTACGGCAATTAAGCTGATGCATAGCATTCTCATACTATGTCGCACTCTTAGGCTATGAAGAGGTTGTCGGTACTGGGCAGGAGGGAACATAAAAACACCTTATAAAATGACCATAATACGGAAAATAAGACATCAGTTATTGATATGATACAAATGAGCCGTTTGACTTTCAGGCTTTTTGACGCAGTATTACTAAATAGCTGAGCATAAGCAATTGTATTGTCAGCTATAATGAAATGAGTCGGTGTTTTGATGTGTCCTGTTGATGACAGCTGTTTTATAAAAAATATCATCATCTACGGTATATTGAAAATACTTGAATGAGTATATGAAAATTAAAAATAATATCGTTAGGATCTTTGATGTCAGTATCAGTGAACGCTTCTTTAACCAGCCCAACAGACCATATAAGGTCTGAGCTGCCACTCTCAGCGCTAGATATGCCAGTGACGGCACTAGCGGGTGTGGGATTAAAAGTCGCAGAACAGTTGGCACAATTGAATATTAAACGAATATTTGATTTATTACTGCATCTGCCACGTGATTATGAAGATCGTAGCCGATTGCTGTCTATAGCAGAGGTGGGGCACGGGCAGTCTGCGTTGATTACTGGGCGTGTGGTGCACGTCGACACCAAGCGCAGCGGTATGACGGTCGTGGTAGATGATGATACGGGCACCATATCGCTACGGTTTTTTAAGGTTTATCGTGGTCTTGCACAAACCATGAGCTTAGGGACGCAACTGCAATTATTTGGCGAAGTAAAGGTGAGTCGTTATGGTAAGCAAATCCACCATCCTGAATATCAAGTTATCAGTAGTAATGAGACGGTAGTAAATACTGGTTTGCAGCCTATTTATCCAAGTGTTAAAGGTTTGCACCAAAATAAGCTGCGTACCTTAATTAAGCTGGCATTACAGACGGTTCGCAGTGAAGGCTTACCAATGACGCTGTTTACTCCTACAGACTTTGCAGTCGTGGCTGACTTGCCATTAGCACCTTTTGAACCAGCTAAAATACCGATAACAGAGGCAGAGTATCCAGAAGATATATTCTCGACACTGGCGCGTAGTGTGCCAGATAATACGATTGCTCATAGCGTTAGTAGTGTCAATAAAGCCAATGTCTATGATGCCAATAATAATACAAACAGTGATATCCATACAGTCGCTAATAGAACAGTTAATAACAACGTCTATAATCTGACGATATTTGAAGCCTTAGTATTGCTGCATACACCGCCGACTTATACTGACTCCGGACGACAATATCAGCTACTTACCCAATTAAGTGCCCGTACTCATGCGGCATGCCAGCGTTTAATTATTGAAGAATTAACCGCCCATCAGCTCAGCTTGTTATATCGTCGTCAGCAATTACATCAGCATAAAGCGCCCAAATGTGCCATGCAAAGTCCATTGGCTGATAAGCTATTTGCCGCATTACCATTTGATTTAACGGGTGCCCAGCAACGAGTCATGAAAGATATTACGGCTGATATGGCGACTTCTATCCCAATGCTGCGGTTGGTGCAGGGCGATGTTGGTGCGGGTAAAACCTTGGTTGCAGCAGGTGCGGCGGGTTATGCGTTAGATAGTGGTTGGCAAGTGGCTGTTATGGCACCCACAGAAATTTTAGCAGAGCAGCATTTGGTCAATTTTAAACAATGGTTTGAACCGTTAGGTATCGGTGTCGGCTGGCTTGCTGGTAAACAAACGGCGAAGCAGCGCCGCGAAGCATTGGAAGCAGTCGCAGAAAACACGGTGCAAGTGGTCGTCGGTACTCATGCACTGTTTCAAGAGCAGGTACAGTTTGCCAAATTGGGCTTAGTTATTATCGATGAACAGCATCGCTTTGGTGTTGAGCAGCGTATGGCACTGACCAATAAAGGTGTGGCGAATAGCACGCCGCATCAGCTGATTATGACCGCTACCCCGATTCCGCGCACGCTGGCGATGAGCGTTTACGGTGATATGGATACCTCGATTATCGATGAATTGCCACCGGGGCGTACGCCAATTACTACGGTGACCATTGACCGTAATCGACGCGATGAAGTCATTGAGCGGATTGCGATTAATTGTGAAGCGGGTAGGCAAGCGTACTGGGTTTGCTCGTTGGTGGAAGCGTCTAGTGTGCTAGATGCGCAAGCCGCTGAAGCCACTTATGAGGATTTAAATGAGCGCTTGAATATTCGTATTGGTCTTGTTCATGGCAAGATGAAATCCGTTGATAAACAAGCCATTATGCAGGCATTTAAAGCAGGTCAGCTCGACTTGCTAATTGCCACAACCGTCATTGAAGTCGGTGTCGATGTCCCTAATGCGTCGTTAATGGTCATCGAAAATGCCGAACGATTAGGTCTATCGCAATTACATCAGCTGCGCGGGCGAGTCGGGCGTGGCTCAACCAAAAGCTATTGCGTACTGTTATACCAAAAGCCATTATCAGAGACAGGTACAGAGCGCTTAAATGTCCTGCGTGATAGCACTGACGGTTTTGTCATTGCCCAAAAAGACTTGGAGCTGCGCGGTCCCGGCGAGTTATTGGGCAAACGTCAAACGGGTAACGTCGGTTATTATTTGGCTGATCTGATACGTGACGAGCAACTGTTTGCCATTGCTCAGCGTTTAGCCAAACATTTAATTGCAGATCCTACGCGCAAGGCAGATGTCAGCCAACTGATTCACCGCTGGATGCCTGAGGCGAGTCGTTATACCAATGCCTAAGGGGTGTCCTCAATTCAATCGATTATCCTCTAAATGGGCTAAAATGGCTAAATTAATAGCAAAAAAGAGGACAGCCAACGCTATCCTCTTCTATTCTTTGACGTAACGCTATCCTCTTCTATTCTTTGACGTAAAGCCATCATCTCGAAATAAAGCTATTTGGCTTTTTTCGACTTTTTCAATGACTTCTTAAGTTCTTTGAGATCTTTCTTTTTCTGCTTAATTTTTGCTTTGGTGTCTTTAATTTCTTGCTTAAGCTTCTTTACGTCTGATTTATTAGCCATGATGGATTCCTTTATTAGTAGAGTTATCTTAATAATGACAAATTACCCCATAAATACAAGTCTAAACTGTAGGGCGTATGTATCATTAATTTTTACGAGTGATTGTTCCAACTATAATGGTCGCATCTTAATGCATTCAATATGACAGCATATTTTTTCATTGGCTGAATAAGTTTTAAGCAAGGGATTTTGGTGAAGAAGACTTATGCAATGAACTGGGACTGAGCTAGGAATAGGCTGTCTTTTGTCTTTACTTATCGTTCACTTTATAATCTTTGCTACTAATAATCTTTATTAAGTTCAATGTCTTACTACGTCTTGATTATTATATCTTGATTACTATCAACAATTGACTATGTAGATACTTAACATAATTGACCCAATGACGAGATAGTCTACAATGATAAAAGACTATTTTGATAAGCTCTGCCTGTATCATTTTGTTTCCCTTATACTTTTTACGGCGTTAGTACCGTGCTTATTTATAGAGACCGACTATGAGTGATTTTGAACACCCTAATAATAAGCAAGCACCGACTAGCGAGCAAGAAACCAACATTGAGCCACCTCAACCATCTGAGCTACCACCGTATCGCCAGTCTGATAATTTGTCTAAAAAAACCGCTTCAAAACTACCATTATGGTTGTTACCCGTATTGGCAGCCGTGCTTATCATTGGTGTGCTACTTGGAAAGTATTGGGGCGGTAGTGATAAAGCCGCGACCGATGAATCACCAGCTTCTAGTCGTACTTCAAGTGATGGTGCCACTGCAAGCGCTACGAGCACTGAGCAGGCGGTATTATCAGTAGAAACGGTCAGCCCAAGCCAAGATGATATTGGTAATACACTCAGTGCTGATGGCACCATTGATGCCAAAGATACGGCGAATGTCAGTGCCAAAGTAAACGGTGTTGCTATCGAGCGTATATTGGTCGAAGAAGGTGATCGCGTCAAAGCGGGTCAAGTATTGGCGATATTTGACACCGATGCTATGGAGCAGCAAGTCTTGCAAGCAGAGGCAGATGTTGCCGAAGCAGAAGCGACGCTTGCCAATGCCAGCGCTGATGCTGCCCGTGTATTGCCATTGATAGATATTGATGCCATTAGCAAACAAGAAGCCGATCGCTATCGCACTGCAAAACTTCAAGCGCAGGCTGCGCTACAAGCCTCCAAAGCGCGTCTGAGCACTCAGCGCTTGAGTGTAGATAATGCAACAGTGGTCGCACCAGTCAGCGGTGTCATCAGCGAGAAAATGGCGGAGGTCGGTATGGTTGCTGGTGGCGAGCCATTATTTACTATCATTAAAGGTGGTGTTTTGGAATGGCGTGCAGATATTGATCCCAAGCTCGTCGGTGAAGTCAGTGTCGGGACGCCAGTACGGGTGAGCTTACCAGATGGTGATACGGTAATGGGGAAAGTGAGCCGCATAGCACCAACGGCGGACAACAACCGGCAGATTACCATCTATGCGAGCTTGGCAGCCAATGCAAAAGTACGGGCAGGTATGTATCAAACGGGTGAGTTCCTATTAGGCAGTGCCAGTACGCAAACGGTACCCAATAGCGCTATCGTCAGCAACGATGGCTATGATTATGTGATGCTAGTAACCAATGTGACCACTCAAGATGGTCAGACCATGGGTCGTATCAAGCAACAACGAGTGACATTGGGCGAGCGACTTGGCGAAAACGTGGCAGTGCTAGAGCCATTGCCTAGTGACAGTCAAATTGTCAAACAAGGCGGCAGCTTTTTAAATGATGGAGATTTGGTGCGTATCGTTGATGGTGTTAGCCAAACGAGTACAGCAGCGCAGGCACAACCATGAGTTTAAATGTTTCTGCTTACTCGATAAAAAATCCTTTAGTTGCCATTTTGCTATTCATATTACTGACGTTAGGCGGTATTTATGGTTTTATGAAAATGAAGGTGCAGCAGTTTCCTGATATTGACTTACCTGCAGTCGTGGTCACGGTGACTTTACCGGGTGCCGCGCCATCACAGCTCGAAAACGACATCGCAAAAAAGATAGAAAACAAGCTTACGAGTATTGAGGGTATCAAGCATATTCGCACCACGTTACAAACGGGTGCTGCCACCATGGTCACAGAGTTTGTGTTAGAAAAGGATATTCAAGAAGCGGTCGATGATGTGCGCTCGGCAGTAGGCGAGGTACGCGGTGATTTGCCTGCCGCTGCCAATGACCCTATTATCACTAAAGTTTCAACCGCAGGATTCCCCGTTGTCACTTATTCTGTGGCTTCTGAAAACATGAATGTGGAAGACTTGTCTTGGTTCGTCGATGATATGGTCACCAAGCGTCTTTCTGACATACCGGGTGTCAGTACGGTTAGCCGTATTGGTGGTTTGCAGCGTGAGATTACCGTCGCAGCTGACCCGATTACCTTGAGTGGTCTTAAGCTTCCTATCACACAACTATCCAATCAAATCACGGGTATTCAGCAGGACAGCTCTGGTGGTGAAGCAGAAGTGGGCAAAACTACCCAGACGATTCGTGTCCTTGGTGCGGTGGAGCGGGCAAGTGAGCTCAATGATTTACAAGTGGCAATCCCAGCAGGTGGCACGCAAGCGCTTGGACGTATGGCACAAATCACAGATGGCGCGGCTGACCCAAGCTCTATTGCTAAGCTTGACGGGCAAACGGTGGTGGCATTTAACATCACCCGCTCGCGTGGTGCCAGTGAAGTTGAGGTCATGGAGCTGGTTGATGCAGAGCTTGCCAAGCTTTCAGCCGATGTAGGGAATATCACTATTGAAAAGGTCTATGATCGGGCAACGCCGATTGCGGAAGATTATCAAGCTTCTTTACGGATGCTGATCGAAGGTGGTCTGTTAGCAGTCGTCGTCGTATTCTTATTTTTGCGTAATATTCGGGCGACTATAGTTGCTGCTGTCGCCTTGCCATTATCAGTGATTCCCACCTTTTTAGGTATGTACTTATTTGGCTTTAGCCTTAATATTATATCTTTGTTGGCATTGTCGTTAGTGATCGGTGTATTGGTTGATGATGCGATCGTCGAGGTCGAAAATATCATACGGCATTTACGCATGGGCAAGACACCGTATGAAGCGGCGATGGAAGCGGCTGACGAGATTGGCTTGGCGGTAGTCGCGACCACCTTTACTTTGATTGCCGTGTTTTTACCCACCGCCTTTATGGGCGGTATCGTTGGACAGTTTTTCCGTCAGTTTGGCTGGACAGCTGCATTATCGATTTTTGCGTCTTTGATGGTCGCGCGTCTTATCACACCGATGATGGCAGCGTATATATTGCGACCAGAGAAAAAACACGTTGAGAAGCAAAGCGCGCTGATGGGTTGGTATCTCAAAATAGTGGCATGGACACTGCATCATCGCTGGCTGACGATGGGTGCAACTTTAGTATTATTCGTGGCGTCACTGATGCTTGTCAAATTACTACCAACATCGTTTATTCCTGATAATGACATTGACCAAACTCGTGTGGCAATTGAGTTGACACCTGACGTTGCGCTGGAAGACACAGAGCGCGTTGCTGCGCTGGCAAGTGAGCGTATTTTAGCAATGCCTGAAGTCACCAATATTTTTACCTCAGTCGGTGAGGCTCAGGCTAGCATGGACTCAAACTCTAGTGGTGGCAAGGCCGAAAATATAGCAGGTCTAGATATCGTGCTAGCACCGCGTGCAGAGCGCGGCTCTAAGCAAGAGATTGAGCGTCAAATAAGTAGTTTGTTGGCAGAAGTACCAGGTGCGCGCTTTACCGTCGGTTTGTCGAGTGGTGGAGAGAGTGGTTACAACTTCTCTATGACCAGTACCAATCCGCAATTGCTTGAACAAACCGCTCAGCAAATCATGTCAGAGATTCGAGGGCTGCCCAGTGCTGGCTCCGTGACCAGTGACCGCAGTTTACCGCGTCAAGAGTTAACGGTGACGCCAGACAGGCTGGCGATGGCGGATAAAGGAGTGACCACGCAAGACATCGCTACGACGTTACGAGTGGCGACGGTGGGTGACTATGAGCAGCGTTTATCCAAGCTCAATTTGGATACGCGGCAGATTCCTATCGTCATTCGTCTACCAGATGGTGCCAAACAAAATGTCAGTCAATTAGAAGGTCTATATGTACCGAGCTCGTTACCCGCAGGACAGGGCGTACGTGTGGGTGAAGTCGCGTCATTAGACTTTGGCACTGGGCCTGCGCAGATTAGCAGGCTCGATCGGGAGCGCGCCATCAGTATCACGGTGCAACCTGCGAGTGGTGAGCTTGGAGATTTGGTACAAGCGGTTAAATCAGTACCTGCCATGCAACAACTGCCGCCTTCTATTACCGTTATTGATCAAGGTCAAGCAGAAAACATGGCTGAGCTATTCAGCGGTTTTGTGATTGCGATGTCGGTCGGTGTAGTTTGTATTTTAGGCGTACTTATTTTATTGTTTGGGCGTATATTGCAGCCTTTTACCATTTTGATGGCATTGCCTTTATCGATAGGCGGCGCTTTTGTGGGCTTGGTTATTACCAATAGCAGTCTTTCTATGCCGTCGATGATCGGCTTTATTATGCTAATGGGTATTGCCACCAAAAACTCTATCTTATTGGTCGATTATGCACTGATTGCACAGCGACGAGGTTTAGCGCGTTTTGAGGCTATTATCGATGCTTGCCGCAAGCGGGCGCGTCCTATTATCATGACTACTATTGCGATGGGGGCGGGTATGTTGCCCTTAGTCTTCGGTTGGGGTGATGCTGATCCAACCTTCCGTCGTCCGATGGCCGCTGCGGTACTGGGTGGTCTGGTGACTTCGACGTTATTAAGCCTTGTGGTGATTCCAGTGGTTTATACTTTGATGGATGATTTGTCAGGATGGTTTGCTAAATGGCTCGTACCTAGTGGCAAAGAGCAGACAACGACAGATGGTAAAGTATGATTTAATGGATTTATTTGATCATATCTATGACGTAGCGTTAGCAGTGAGAATGCTATGTCTAAAATAGACAAGCCCATACTTATTGATTAAGTATGGGCTTGTTGTCATTATATAAGAGAGCAATTATAAGAGCAGAATCACAAGCACAGTCACAAAGGATGTGATTGCTCTATCATTTATACAGCAAAGGAATGTTACTATGAATCAAATGTCCCTCTCGACAGTCATACTGTCCTCTCGAAAGCCGCTACTAGCCTTATGCCTAATCATGTTAGGTATCGCCAGCAGTCAGGCGATGACTTACGATATTGATCCCACCCATACCAATGTACGCTTTGCTATTGACCATTTTAATACCTCTACCAACACAGGTGGCTTTTATAATATCACTGGGCAGCTAGATTATGACCCAGCGGCTAAGACCGGTAATATCTCGTTAGTAATTCCTCTGAATAGCTTAAATACAGGCAATACAGCATTTGATATTACGTTAAAAAGCGCAGATTTTTTCGATATTGAGCAGTTTCCACTGGCGCAATTTGAGTCTACCAAATGGTATTTTACGACTGATGGTAGTGGCTCAAATGTCAGCAAAGTCGATGGTATGTTGACACTACACGGCAAGACTAATCCCATTACGCTGACGGCTACCAAGTTCAATTGCTACCTAAACCCAATATTGAAAAAGCCAGTTTGCGGTGGGGATTTTACAACGACCATTGATCGAACGAAATGGGGCATTAGCAAATATACATTATTGGGTATTACTGAAAAAGTTCAGCTAAATATTCAGATTGAAGCGGCAAGGTAGTAGTTTGACCGCGTTGAAGTTGAAGAAGTCTTAAGAATGTTTATCGCTAATAAAATCAATAGAAAGCAATTTTCTATTTATATTATCAAAAAAAGGGCTGAGACTTAGAAAATAAGTTTCGGCTTTTTTAATGAGAGAATCCTTAGATTCGTTAGTTAATTTATCGAAATTTTCTTTATGCTTTCTTTAGCGTAGCTCATTTTTCTACAGGCTTATTTTTTGCTCAATGATCCTATCGAGTAAGTCGTACAGTCTCCGCTATCCAATCTCATGTCATACCATAATTTAATTAACATGAATTATATTCATCTTATATTTAAATAGTATCGTTTTTATTCATGTAATAGTTTAGGTATGATTCACCTCATACACAAATTTGGTTTTATCTCAAATAATGAGAGTAGATTAGGGTAGCGGATTATCATGAGTAAAGAATTTAGTTGTGCAATTAAGCGCATTCGTTTTGATGAAAACTATCATCCTGCAAATAGCACGCGTCTGACGACGAACTTTGCGAATTTGGCGCGTGGCGAGCATCGTCAAGAGAACTTAAGCAAAACGTTAAGAATGATCAATAATCGTTTTAATGCCTTGGCACATTGGGATAATCCCACCGCAGATCGTTATTCTGTTGAGGTTGATATTATTTCTGTCGACATGGATGTTGCAGGAAATGGCGATACTTTCCCTATCATCGAGATGCTGCAAACAACGATTGTGGATCATAAAGAGAACACCCGTATTGACGGTATGATTGGTAATAGTTTCTCATCTTATGTGCGCGATTATGACTTTAGCGTGGTCTTATTAGACCATTTCGATAAACATCCATCATCTGCGCCACCAGTAGATTTCGGTGACTTACATGGCAAACTGTTTCAGTATTTATTGAATTCAGACGCTTACCAAGCTAATTTCACCAAGAAGCCTGTGATTTGCTTGAGTGTTTCCACCAGTAAAACCTATCAACGTACGACCAATCAGCATCCTGTATTGGGCGTTGAATACAAACAAGATGGCTGCTCTTTGAACAAAGGATCACTAACCGATGAGTACTTTTCCAAAATGGGCTTAACCGTTCGCTACTTTATGCCTACGGGTAGCGCCGCGCCATTAGCGTTTTATTTTGCGGGTGACTTGCTGAGCGATTACACCGATCTTGAGCTGATCAGTGCGATTAGTACCATGGAGACGTTTCAAAAAATCTACCGACCTGAGATTTATAATGCCAATTCGGCAGCGGGTCAAGTGTATCAACCGAGTTTGAAGTACCAAGATTATTCCCTAACGCAAATCGTCTATGATCGTGCAGAGCGTAGTCAGATGGCAGTGACACAAGGTAAATTTACCGAAGAGCAGTTCATCAAGCCATACCAAACCATTCTTAGTGAGTGGGCAGCAAGCTATGATGTAAATGAGCACGCGGCAGAAGCATGTACGAATAAAGAATACGCTGCCTAAACACGCTCAATCTGTCTGAAATGAGAATACCAATAAATAAGAAGATGAATCGTATGACAATATTATTACCGACACAAAAATTACTACCGACGTCAACGGCTGGCAGTTTACCGAAACCTACTTGGCTTGCAGAACCTGAAAAAATCTGGTCACCATGGGCATTAGAAGGTGAGCAACTGCTTGAAGCCAAACAAGACGCACTACGTTTGACATTGCAAGAGCAAGTGCATGCAGGCATCGATATTGTCAGTGATGGCGAGCAAACTCGTCAGCACTTTGTGACCACCTTTATTGAACATCTGGATGGCGTCGATTTTGAGAAACGCGAGACCGTGCGCATTCGTAATCGTTATGATGCCAGTGTGCCGTCAGTTGTGGGCGCGGTAAGCCGTCAAAAGCCTGTATTTGTTGATGATGCTAAGTTTTTACGTGCGCAAACCGATCAGCCGATCAAATGGGCACTGCCTGGTCCGATGACCATGATTGATACCTTATATGATGGTCATTATAAAAGCCGTGAAAAATTGGCGTGGGAATTTGCTAAAATCTTAAATCAAGAAGCCAGAGAGTTAGAGGCTGCCGGCGTGGATATTATCCAATTCGATGAGCCTGCATTTAATGTGTTCTTTGATGACGTCAACGACTGGGGTATTGCCACGTTAGAGCGTGCCATTGAAGGTCTAAAATGTGAAACAGCGGTGCATATATGCTACGGCTACGGCATCAAAGCCAATACCGATTGGAAAAAGACACTGGGTTCAGAGTGGCGTCAATACGAGCAAGCATTCCCTAAATTGCAACAGTCGAATATCGATATTGTCTCTTTAGAATGTCAAAACTCACATGTTCCCATGGATTTGATTGAATTGATCCGCGGTAAAAAAGTGATGATTGGTGCCATTGATGTGGCAACCAATACCATTGAAACCCCTGACGAAGTGGCAAATACGCTACGCAAAGCATTGCAATTCGTCGATGCGGATAAGCTGTATCCTTCGACCAACTGCGGTATGGCACCGTTGTCTCGACAAGTGGCGCGAGGTAAGCTGCAAGCGTTAAGTGCTGGCGCAGCAATCGTGCGTCAAGAACTGACTGCTTAGGGTTCATTGACTAAACTGATGCAAAATTTAGCTTTTATAGGTTGGGTTTTTAACCCCGCCTATACTAGCTTGTTTAAACTCATGAGTGACCTCAGTTATCAATGAACTTAAAGATTTAAAATTTAGGAGTTAAGTCATGATTGAAGCCACCGATTTTAGAGACGGTATGTCTTTGTTAACAACAGCGGTCAATGTTATTACTACAGAAGGCAGCGCTGGTACTCATGGATTTACCGCATCTGCGGTGTGTAGCGTCACCGATACACCGCCAACCTTGCTGGTTTGCATGAATCAGACATCTCGCTCACATGCCCATTTTATTGAAAATAAA
Organism: Psychrobacter immobilis; assembly: GCF_904846065.1. Taxonomy (NCBI): domain Bacteria; kingdom Pseudomonadati; phylum Pseudomonadota; class Gammaproteobacteria; order Moraxellales; family Moraxellaceae; genus Psychrobacter; species Psychrobacter immobilis. Next base: position 73,564 of record NZ_CAJGZV010000002.1, on the reverse strand, counting down.
ACGTTAAGTGTCAATGTTTTAGGCGCACAGCATGAATCAATATCTAATGCTTTTGCGTCCAAATTGAGTTCACAAGAGCGATTTGAATATGGCTCTTGGTCACCGCTTAAAACAGGCGCTCCCGTTTTAGAAGATGCATTGGTCAGTTTTGATTGTGAGATTGAGGACATTCAGCAAGTGGGCACGCACAGTGTTTTCATGTGCCGAGTGGTCGCCATTAGACAAAGTGAGCAAGAGGAGAGTTTGGTGTATTTTAATCGTGCCTATTCTCGGGTTGGTCAAGTGGATCAAGCAGAAATCGCCTAAGTTGGCTTTTTAACTGATTGATTGTCACTGAACTAAAATAACCATCGTACTAACTCTACATAAGAAGTAAATATCCCTTGGAATTAATCATTTTTTTAATCATAGGCGCGCTAGCAGGATTTGCTGCAGGGCTATTTGGTGTGGGCGGTGGCACAATTATCGTGCCATTATTATTCATCGTCTTTACGCAAATGGGTTACAGCCCTGACAATATCATGCATTTGGCATTGGGGACGTCATTGGCGACCATCATTGTCACCTCTATCAGCTCGTTAATGGCACACAATAAAAAAGGCGCAGTCATGTGGCCTGTCTTTAAAAATCTGGCACCAGGCTTAGCGATTGGTTGCTTTTTAGGGGCAGGGATTGCAGGGCAGATATCTGGGCTGTATCTTCAACTCATTGTTGGGGTGTTTTTGCTGTGGGTCGCCTACAAGATGTTTTTCGGTGGCAAAAAACAGGTTGCTAATCCTGCTAGCAATTCTAGTAGTGCCGACGATGCTAATACACAACTGCCTTCAAAACCTAGGCAATTAGCAGCAGGTGGGGTTATCGGTATCGCTTCTGCCATTTTCGGTATTGGCGGTGGTAGCTTAACCGTGCCTTATCTCACGCGTTATGGTGTGGTCATGCAAAAAGCCGTTGGCACCTCAGCAGCTTGTGGTCTGCCGATTGCTATTGCTGGAGCATTCGGTTTTATGTTCTTTGGGATGCAGCAACGAATTGATGTGCCTAACACTATTGGCTTTGTGCATATTTATGCCTTTTTAGGGATCAGCATCATGAGCTTTTTTACCGCCAAGCTAGGCGCGAAAGTTGCTCATATACTATCACCAGAGCTTTTAAAGAAGTGCTTTTCGGTGTTATTAACGGTTGTGGGGTGTTATTTTCTTTATAAGGGGTTGGTTTAAGTATTTATATTAGCGCGTTTACACTGCAACGTTTAGGTCGTTCAAAAGTCTATTTTGAGTGGTTCTCTTATATCAGTCTGTTTTAGGTGGTCTATTAATGGGTCTAAAGGGTGAAGTATCTGGGTTCTGTTGGGGTATACTCTTTTGTTTTTCAGAATGATCTTTGGAAAGAGAAAATCATTTGTCTTAGAGTCTGATAGCAACTTAGAGGTTAGCAGTACAAGTGCTGGTAGGTTGTTCAAAGAAGGTTTGCTAACCTCCCTTTCTAACCCAAAACTTATCTTATTTTTTATGGCTGTATTTCCGCAATTTATCGATACTGAGCAAACCTATCTTTCTCAATTTCTGATTTTAGCTTCAACTTTTTGCCTATTGGTTTTACTGATCCATTTTTGCTACGCAGAAGCATTTGCTTTAGCCAGTCGATATCTATGGAAAGCTCAAGATAACCTATAGTTAATTACAAAAATAGGCGGTGCAGCATTAATGCTCATTGCCGTTCTATTGTGTGTAAGTGTAGTACTCACTCTCTAAAAGCCTCCTATGGTTAATACGAGATTGTCATAAAATTTTTAAATATAATAATCAGCCATAACTTCCTAGGCCAACTACATGACTCCTATATACACTGCATTGGCTGTACTGGTTACTTTTATTTGGGGTGTAAACTTTACCTTTATTGCATGGGGACTTGAAAGCTTTCCACCGCTAATGCTCACCGCCCTGCGTTTTTTCTTTACCGCTGTGCCACTGGTTTTTTTTCTAAAACCGCCCAAATTTAACCGTACATTACTTATCTATGCTATCGGTACGTTTGTCATGCAGTATGCTTTTGTATTTACTGCCATGCACTTAGGGGCATCAGCAGGATTGACGGCATTATTGCTACAAATTCAAATTTTTATTACCGTATTGTTGGCGTATTTTATACTGGGTGAGGCAGTGAGTCGCATGCAAATCATCGGTATGCTGGTCGGTGTGCTAGGGCTTAGCGTCATCGCGTTGAACCTTGGTGGTGATATGCCTCTGGCTGGGTTTGTCTGTATCTTGATTGCTGCCATAGGCTGGAGCTTTGGTAACATTGCTTCAAAACAGGCGTCAACACAAGCGACGCAGCAAAGATCAGACGGAGCTATTATTCCGTCTAACACTGGAAGGAGTAAGGCATCCGCGTTGTCTGCTCTCGCTCTCGTGGTTTGGGGTGGTCTGATCGCTTGCGTGATTTTAACGCTATCTTCTCTCATATTTGAGACCGAGGCATGGCAGCTGGCGACGTTTACCGAGGCATCGCTTAAGTCTTGGTTATCACTTGGGTTTATCGTGTATGTCTCAACGCTGATAGGATTTGGACTGTGGGCGCATCTGCTTAGTCAAAATACGGCTTCTAAGGTTATGCCGTTTGCTCTATTGGTGCCAGTATTCGGTATGACAACCTCAGTGCTACTTACAGGAGAGGTCGTGACATGGTGGAAAATGCTGGCAATGATATTGATATTGTCGGGGTTGGTGCTAGCGAATATAAAAATGAAACTGGGAAGAAAGCGCCAGCCAATATGATGTTAGCTGTTCTTATTCCTATAACAGCGCTTACGGGAAATAAAAATAAAAATCTAAAAGCTCATAGCCGAAGGTTCAAGTCCTCACTAGGGTACCGAACCTTCATATCTAGTATCAGTATGTCGACTTCTTTGATATGACTATCTAGGATAAACCCTACGCTGTTTAATCTTTAGCGCTGTCTACCCAAGAAAACTCTTCTAAGATACGCATCCATTGGTCGTCTAATTTAGCTTTTAGCAATAATGGCTCACCAGTGACAGGGTGGCTGAGCGCTAAAGTCTGAGCATGCAGCAGCATACGCGTACAATCATAGTGAGTACGAAAAAATCGTGTGTGCCGTATATCACCGTGGCTGGTATCACCCACGATATGATGGAATACATGTCGCATGTGCCGACGCAGCTGATGCTTACGCCCAGTCTCGGGTGTCAAGCGCACAAGACTATAGCGGCTCGTGTCATGCTTTTTTGATACGGCAAATGGTAGCTCGATTTGTGCCAAACTTTGCCAATGGGTCACCGCCTCTTGAGCGGGTTTGTCCAAATCGGCAAACTTATCGGCGATGGCATCGGGCTGAAAGCTCAACGCATAATCAACGGTGCCTTGTTCTGGCATATAGCCGCGCACCACGGCTAAATACTGCTTGGTAACTTTGTGTTCAGTAAAAGCCTCGCCAAGGCTGCGCGCCACGGCTGAGCTCTTGGCAAACAATAATACGCCTGACGTAGGCTTGTCTAACCGATGCACTGGAAACACGTGGCAACCTACCGCATCACGAGTGAGTTGCATGGCAAAGCGCGTCTCGCCTTTATCCAGCCAACTGCGATGCACCAATAGACCAGCCTCTTTATTAATTGCCACCAGAAATTCATCTTCATAGATTATTTCTATTTGACTAGCGATTTGATTGGCGGTGCCGCTTTCGATATCCATGTTCTCATTGTCCATACTGTAGATACTATAATTATATAAGTGACTGATATTTTTCTATTTTGTTATTCACAAAAAATCCTTCGCTATCTTATTCGTACCAGATAGCGAAGGACTAGGTGTAAAAAGCAATTTATTGATAATAAAATCAAATACTTATATTACTCAACAGTCACTGATTTAGCAAGGTTACGCGGCTGATCGACGTCTGTACCGCGCATTACTGCGACATGGTATGACAATAGCTGTACGGGTACGCTATAGACGATAGGGGCAAGCGTCTCGCACACATCAGGCACATAAACCACGTGCATTCTATCTTCTGCAACCATCTTGCTTTCTTCACTGGCAAATACAAACAGCTCACCGTGGCGCGCGTGTACCTCTTGCATGTTGGCTTTTAGCTTATCAAACATGCTGTCTTTTGGCGCTAGTACGACGATGGGCATGTCTTTATCGACCAATGCCAATGGACCGTGTTTCAGCTCGCCTGCGGCATAACCTTCGGCGTGGATATAAGAGATTTCTTTCAGCTTTAACGCACCTTCCAAGGCAATAGGGAACTGCAAACCACGACCTAAGAACAAGCAGCTCTTTTTATACTCAAAATGCTCACTCATGGCTTTGATAGGTGCATCGAGGTTTAAGCTGGCATATAGTTGACCACGTAGCTCTTGTAACTGACCAAGCAAGGTACTCAAATTTTCGCCAGTCATGCGCTCCTGAACGACACCCACTTTTAAGACCAATAGCATTAAAGCGGCAAGCTGAGTGGTGAATGCTTTGGTAGAAGCAACGCCAATCTCTGGACCGGCAAGCGTTGGTAAAAATATATCCGTCTCACGTACCAAAGATGATGTTGGTACATTACATAGTGCTAAGCTGACTAGACCTGCTGGTGTGCTCTTTTGAATATCACGTAGCGCCGATAATGTATCTGCCGTTTCGCCAGATTGAGAAATACAAATGACGAGTGTGTTATCGACGACGACAGGATTGCGATAGCGGAATTCACTAGCGACTTCAACTGAACAAGGCACACGAATAAGGCTCTCAAACCAATATTTTGCGACCAAGCCTGAGTGGTAACTGGTACCACAAGCGATAACTTGGACGTGCTTAACGCCTTTTAATTGCGCTTCGTGACGCTGTAAAAAATCATCGCGTAGTTTAGACGGCTCATCGCTATCTACAGCCATCTCAACAGTACGGGCGACCGCGTCTGGCTGTTCATAGATTTCTTTGAGCATATAATGCTTAAATTCACCTTTATCCGCATTATGTTGGGCCGCGTCAATTTCATGTATCTGACGTTTTACTTCGACACCATCGGCATAAACCTGAATGCTACTACGCGTCAATTTGGCAATATCGCCTTCTTCTAGATACATAAAGCGATTGGTGACCGGCAGGAGGGCTAGTTGATCAGAAGCAATAAAGTTCTCACCGATACCCACTCCAATCACCAATGGAGAGCCTAAACGAACAGTAATTAGCTCTTCTGGGCAGTCGATATGCAGAATACCCAGGGCAAAGGCGCCATGTAATAAAGGAATAACAGCACGAACGGCTTCTAGTAAATCAGGCGTTGTTTTGTAGATATCATTAATTAAATGAGCGACGACCTCAGTATCGGTTTGCGAAGTAAATACGTAACCTTTAGCGATCAATGCTTCTTTTAACTCGGCATAGTTTTCAACGATACCGTTATGTACCACAGCAATCTTGCCTGAGACATGCGGATGGGCGTTACGCTGAGCCGGCTCGCCATGCGTTGCCCAACGTGTATGCGCAATACCAATATGACCATCGAAAAATTCAGGATTGACTGCCACAGCATCGACCAACGCTTGCACTTTACCCACTTGGCGCTCGCGATGAAGTTCGCCATCACGAATGACGGTCAGACCGGCAGAATCATAACCGCGGTATTCTAAACGTTTAAGACCCTCAAGTAAGATATTGGCGATATTACGCTCAGCGACTGCTCCAACGATTCCACACATAACTATTCCTTAAATTCGATGTTTTATGTTTTGATTTTTGACAGCTTCAATGCTTAACAGATCAAATGCTTTGAGAGGCGATAATGTTCAGTCAATAAATAATAGAAATTCATACTATGATAGCTTTTATATTAACAATTTTGACGTTATAAATATAAGGAAGCAGCATCACAAAAATTGTCATGCTGCTTAGTATTACTTCAATAGATACTTTTCAAAATGCTTGTGATTGACCATTGCTATTTTGACTTTTTAGTCGGACGCGGAAAGTCGTTTTTCTGAGTCTGTCGCGCCCGTCCAAAGGCTAATGCTTTACTGTCGACGTTTTCGGTAATCACTGACCCTGCGGCAACTGTTGCGCTATCACCAATGGTTACTGGCGCGACCAGACTGGCGTTAGAGCCAATAAAAGCGTTATCTTCGATGATGGTTTGTGATTTATTGACACCATCATAATTACAAGTAATGACGCCTGCACCGACATTGACATCTGTACCAATGGTCGCATCACCGATATAACTCAAGTGATTAACCTTGCTACCATGGCCGACAGTTGATTTTTTAATCTCGACGAAATTACCGACTTTACTGTTGTTAGCCAATACGGTTTCAGGACGCAAATGGGCGAAAGGACCAACATCAACACCTGCCCCAATCTCAGCGCGATCAATCACGCAATAAGGTTTTATGTGGCAGGCATTACCAATGTGGGCGTTTTTAATGACACAGCCCGCTTCGATATACACATTATCACCTAAGATACAATCGCCCTCAAATACCACACCTACATCGACAAACACGTCCTGACCCGCAGTCAAGGTACCGCGAATATCAACGCGAGTAGGGTCAGCAAACTGCACGCCCGCTTCTTGCAAGTCGGCAACCAGTTTGCTTTGCCAAGTGCGCTCTAAGCTAGCAAGCTGTTGGCGATTATTGACGCCTTCAATCTCAAAGGTATGCTCAGGCTCAATCGCGACAATATTAATGCCTTCAGCGACCGCCATTTTAACGATATCCGTCAGGTAATATTCTTGCTGCGCATTATCATTAGAAAGCTTTGGCAGATATTTATGCAATAACGCATTATCGACGCAGTAAATACCGCTATTAATCTCTTGGATTTTCTGCTCATCGGCGCTGGCATCTTTTTGCTCGACGATGGCTTCGATGTTGCCGTCTTTGTCACGTTTGATACGACCGAGACCAAAAGGATTGTCTACGGTCAAGGTCAACATCGACATGCCGTCAGTATTAGCCGCTTGTAGCGTTGCTAATGTCTGGCAGCTGACTAATGGCACATCACCATAGAGAATCAGGCTTTGCCCTTCTTTGGGTAATTCCGATAGGGTCACTTTAACCGCATGTCCAGTACCTAATTGCTCAGTCTGAGCAACCCAAGTAATAGGCAAGTGCGCATATTGAGCATTGATATCTGCTTGGACTTGCTCGCCACCAAAACCATGAACAATAATGGTGTCGTCAACCGTTAATTGATGACAAGTATCAAGGACATGACCCAATAACGACTTACCAGCCAATGTCTGTAGCACTTTTGGCTTAGCCGACTGCATACGCGTGCCTTTGCCAGCAGCGAGAATGATTACCGAGAGGGGAGTTGTCATAATAGCCTACAAATGTAACAAAATATAATTTAGAATTATAGCGCAAACCGTCATTTAACTAAAACGCTATGTCGTGACATCTTTGTAACTTACGTTGCTTGTCATGGGCTTACCATTTACTGGTAGCTTGCTGATAAATTGGCTATCGTCACAAACGCATTACTAAAAAAGTGGACGAGTCAAAAAAAATGATGGACTATAAACGACAATCGGTTATGAAAGACCGTCGCTTATATAAAAGCGAGGCTAATTTAACAGCTAAAGGATGGTGGTATAAATAATGATCCAGACGGCTGCTGCCATGACCCCTGCGATGATGTCATCAAGCATGATACCTAGGCCGCCCGCGACTTTTTTATCTGCCCAGCCAATCGGTGGTGGCTTAATAATGTCAAAAAAGCGGAACAATATAAAGGCGATAATAATGGCAACAATAGAAGAGGTTTGAGCAATATTTTGCCAAAAATTACCGTCAGCGATATCCATATAAGATAACGGCAGTAGGGTAAGCCACATGCCTGCCCATTCATCCCAAACGATATGCGGGTTATCATGACCACCCATTAGCTCTGAGGTACGACCGCATATCCAACTACCAATCACACAAGAGAGAATGGTAATAATCAAAAATGGTACGAATCCTAAGCTTAGCAATGGTATTGCGACGATTAAGCCACCAACCGTGCCCCAAGTACCGGGTGCACGGCGAGGCAGACCACTACCTAAACCCAACCCAAGCCAATAAACTACGCGGTCAAGCATACTGGCATTGGCGGGTAGCGGCGGGCAGTCATTGGCTTTACGGATATCAGGCTTAGATAGGTTGTGATCAATCATGGGTTAACCTGCAAAATGTTGGTAACCCGTCAGATTGGGCCAAGTAGTAAAGGGGGCGGGATGGGTAGGTGTGATTGGCTGTCCTTGATAAAAAAGCTCTGGTCGTAAACTCTTGGTAGCATCTGGCTCATTTACGGTTATGACTTCGCCGATACAGGTAACAGGCGTGTTGCTACTGTCATTAACAGGTGGTTCAATATGAGCAGGCAAAGTAAAAGCCAATTCATAATCATCACCGCCAGCCAGCTGGCACAACAAGCGCTCGGTTAACTCAGCGTTTGCCAATGCTTTGCTAGTAGGTAGCTGATCAAGATGAATGCGCATACTAACGCTGCTTTGTTGGCAGATATGTCCAATGTCTTGATACAGACCATCAGAGATATCTATCATCGCCGTCGCACCGATTTTTGCCAATGCTGAACCCAGTGCAATACGTGGCGTTGGCATATGTAGGCGATGCGCAAGCTCAATACCGATAGCAGTATCAGGATGCTGTAGCGCATAAGCGGCATCTCCAAGCGACCCTGAGACATAAAGTTTGTCGCCAACTTGCGCGCCTGAACGGTAGACGGCTAGCGTCTCTTTGGTGAGTAACCCTTGCGCGCTGACACTCAGCACTAAATTGTCGCTGCGCGTGGTATCACCACCAATCAGCGTCACCCCAAATAGCTGGCAAGCATGAAATAAGCCTTTAGCAAATTCACTTAACCAGTGCTCATTTGCCAAGCGCTCAGGCAAAGCTAACGCCAATAGAATACTATGCGGAGTTGCACCCATAGCAGCAATATCTGAGACGTTCACTGCCACGGCTTTATAACCGATGGTAAATGCCAGCTTATTTACTTGCTCCCAGTCAGCACTAAAGTGTCGACCTTGAACCAGCGTATCAATACAGCTGACTAATCGCGCGCCTGCAGGCAAGCTCATCACTGCGGCATCATCACCAATGCCTTTTTCAACACTGCCTTTGTCGACACTGCTAGACAATGACTGCGTAGCTTGCATTTGGGAGAATATACGCTCAATCAGCTCAAACTCATTCATGATTAGTCTTTGCTGTCTGCATCAGTGCGGTCTGTTTCAATCGCTTTTTTGCTCGCTTTAAAGTCACTAATATTGGCAGTAGCCTTACTAGCGCTATTGCGTTTGACAGTAGCATTATTGGCACTGATACGAGGCTTGTTTGAAGCAGTTGATTTTTCTTCAATGGCAGCTGTATCAGCACTATCTTCTATATCGGCATTATTTTCTGCATTGGTATCCGCTTTTATTGCAGGTTTAGCAGCCGCTTTTTGTGAGGTGCGTAAATTGGCTTTGCTATCTGCTTCTACTTCAATAGCACGTAGCTCTACCGCCATTTTATCAAGGACGGCATTAATCAATTTATGTGCGTCAGTAGCGCCAAAGTGATTATTCAGCTTCATCGCTTCATCAAGTACCACTTTATAAGGGATTTCTAAGCGGTTTTGTAGCTCGTAAGCACCAATTAAAAGAATAGCGTGTTCAACGGTATCCAATTTATCGATTTCACGGTCAAGATGCTGAGAGATAAGGACATCTAGCGCCTCGATTTGCTCCGGGATGTCACGCATCATTTCATGATAATAGCCAATATGTACGGTATGCATGGCATTGGTCGCGCGTGTACGAGCGGCGATATCATGTGGGGCATTGTCTTTCCAGCCAAGCTTACCATCGATATCGAAGCGGCGGTCAGTGACGAGCCATTCGTATAGACCTTGCATCGCGAAGCGTCGCGCTTTACGGATAGCGGTGTGACTGGTCTTGTAAGAAGACTCACTCATATCGAAGATTTGATCACCCGCACTGCTGCTCGCGATGCGCGTGGCTTCAGCTTGTTTATCATTGGTTTGGGCGGTTTTCGCAGCGCTGATAGCGCGCTTGAGTTGGTCAGTCATAGGGGGTCTATACCTAGTTGCTAAGATAAAAAGTTTTTAAGATAAAAGTTTTAAAATAAAATGTTAAATAGTAGTTAGCTGGCAGGCTTTGCCAGTCGAGTTTTGTAGCGTACTTGGTAACAGTCTTTGTAACACTGACGCTGTGGTCTCGATAAAAACGAAAGCTCATAAGAACCACAGCGCTCATTAAATAACAAACAGCCTATCAAATGACGGCTTGATTAAGCATCTTCACTGTCATCTTCAATATCTAACTGTGATAGTACCGCAAGCATTTCTAGTACAACCATCGCCGCTTCTGAGCCTTTGTTACCCGCTTTCGTGCCAGCACGCTCAATCGCTTGCTCAATACTATCAGTGGTCAATACGCCGTTTGCGACTGGAATGTTGTAATCCATCGCTACCGCGCTTAAGCCTTTTGCAGATTCGCTTGCAACGAAATCAAAATGCGGCGTGCTACCACGGATAATCGCACCTAAAGCAACGATGGCATCAAAGCGATCAGACTCAGCGGCGCGCTGTGCAACCAATGGCAATTCAAAAGCACCAGGCACGCGGATAACGGTAATGTTGCTACCCAATACACCATGACGTAGTAGCGCATCAATTGCACCATCTACCAATGATTCAACCACAAAACCATTAAAACGACCGACGACGATACCAATACGAACATCTTTGTTTTGATGTAAATTACCATCGATGTGAGTCACGTCATTGCGCTGCTGTTGTAGATTTGACATAAAAAATCCTTTGCCGAATGGGCTTTTAATTAAAATGTAGGAATAAATAATGAGCTAAATATATTGCTAGGTTCAAATGGCTTATTATCCGTTAGATAATCAGTTAAATGAACTAAAATAAGTGGTTAGCGCTATGATAACATTTTTTTCTGTTTTATTTGTATTTTACGAGCGTACTATAAGCGCATTTGTATCCCTTGCGCTGCCATATATGCTTTGGCTTCTTGAACTGTATACTCACCAAAATGGAAGATGCTGGCGGCAAGTACGGCATCGACGCCACCTTCTAACACCCCTTCGGCTAAATGTTGCAAATTACCGACGCCGCCTGACGCGATAACGGGCACATTGACGCGGTTAGTGATTTGCTTCATCAATGCCAAATCATAGCCTTTTTTGGTGCCATCGCCATCCATCGAGGTGACTAGTAATTCGCCAGCGCCAAACTCAGCCATTTTGCTCGCCCAAGCCACGGCATCAATGCCCGTTGGTTTGCGACCACCATGGGTAAAAATCTCCCAACGCGGCATAACAATCCCATCAACTTCAATATCTGCAACGCGTTTGGCATCGATAGCAACGACGATACATTGATTACCAAATTTTTGTGCCGCTTCACCAACGAACTCAGGGGTAAATACCGCCGCAGAATTGATCGCTACTTTATCCGCACCAGCATTCAACAGATTACGAATATCAGCGATTTTACGCACGCCGCCGCCAACTGTGAGTGGGACAAATACGGTTTCAGCCATACGCTCAACAGTATGATAGGTAGTATCGCGCTCATCATTGGTGGCAGTAATGTCCAAAAAAGTAATTTCATCAGCGCCTTGTTCGTTGTAGCGTTTCGCTACTTCGACAGGGTCTCCTGCATCTTTGATATCGACAAACTGCACACCTTTGACCACACGGCCATTATCAACGTCCAAACAAGGAATGATACGCTTTGCTAACATAGGGTCTTTCACCTTATAATCAATTCATTCTATAAGCGCTAGTCTAGCAAAATCACTGCCGTATCAGGCAGGTTTTTTGAGCTAGATCGTATTATATGAGGTTCGTATTTCTTCAATTTTTTCGATAATGCCTTGTTTGCTATGTTCTAATGAGGAAGCAATATCCATAAGTTTTATAAGAATAGTTTCGAGTTCATGTAGACTCAAATCTGAGTTACCATTATTAGTATGTAGTTTAGCGACTAGATCCCTATTTGTTTTTTCTATACGACTTAAAGTTTCGGTAGGAAACTTAAGCCACTCTCTGAAGGTATAGTCAAATTCTGGCATCGGATCGTCTAGCTTAAAACCTCTACTTTGCAATAATTTGCTAAATTCTATTTCAAAATCATCAAAGTCTTTTCTTAGCTTGAAGATGTCCTTTTTACAACTATAAGCTAAATCTAAAATTGAGACGGTTAGTCTATGCCTTGATAGCCGTATTTCATCTTCTCTCAGTTGCTGAGCGATTGCTATTTGTTTTTTCGCATATAATGCAGCGATAGTTGCTAGTACAATCACAATCAAGTTCAAGACAACTTGGATTTGTCCAGAATTAATTCCTAAACAGTCCCAAAACATAATAAATTTATTCATTACTATTTGTTCCACTTAAATCCACCTTCCTTAGAAGCCAATGCAGGTTGAATTTAGTTATAATAAGCTAAAATATACTTTTATTTATTCTTTAATTACGATAAGTGAGATGTCATGTCCGTCTATACCCAGTTAACCGATGACCAGTTTGCCACTTTTTGCCACCGTTTTGGCGTAGCGTTCGCGCGTGCCATTCCGATTACCCAAGGTATCAAAAACTCTAACTGGTTTATTCAGACGACTGACGATGTAGATGGCGCACACTCTTATGTCTTTACCTTATTTGAAGAACGTCCACCAGAAGACATCGAGAAGATGGCCGTCATCCTCAATCAACTGCACGGTAAATTACCGGTCGCTGCGCCGTTAGCATTGCTTGATTTAGGCGCTGATAGCGCAGAAAAATGCTATGTCATACGCTATGACAATAAAGCAATTACCTTAGTGCCATGCCTAGCAGGCTCGCATCCACAGCAAACCACACAAGCGATGTGTCATGAAATTGGCGCCGCTTTAGCGATGCTGCATGAGACATTGCAAGCATTACAACCTGCGGAAGAATATGGCGTGCCTTTATACCCATGGAGCGAGGTGCGCGATCGTGAAATGCAGTTTATGCCAGCTGACGAAGCCAAATTGATGAGTGATATTTGGCAGTCTTATACGGATTTGCCGCTTGCCAGCTTGCCAAAAGGCTTATGTCATTTAGATATGTTTGCTGATAACACGCTATGGAACTTATCGTTAAATAATAGCCAAAAAGGTGAAGCGCGTCTGACTGGGTTGTTAGACTTTACCGAAGTTAGCGTCGAGCACTATGTGATGGATATTGCCATTACGATTAATGACTTTTGTACCACGTGGGGCGATGCTGAGCAGGGCGAGTCGGTGAATTTTGATCGCAGTAAAATGGCGGCTTTTTTGCAAGGCTATGAGTCGAAACGCATGCTCGGTGAAGATGAAAAACGTGCCTTACCAGTGATGCTTGCAAAAGCGGCGGTGATTTTTTGGCTATTACGTCTCAACGTTATTCACTACAACCGTACCGAAGGGCGTACGGGCGATAACATCATGGTCAAAAATCCTGACCTGATGAAACGCCTTGCCGCTTATCATTGGTCACATGTTGAAAAAGCGCAAAGTACCGTATTTGTACTAGAGCATGCACGTTATAAAGACGATGATAAAAATAACGATGTCGAAGATTTTAAGATAATCGGTGTGTTTGCGACTGAGCAACAAGCACAAGCTGCTATTGAGCAATTAAAATCACAATCTGGCTTTAAAGATTATCCAAACGGTTTCCATATTGATGCTTATCCGTTAAATCAAATTAATTGGTCACAAGGTTTCGGTTGCTAATAGAATGATAGCAACGAGTTATATTTATAAATATTTAAAAGGAATTTATCATGACCGATCAAGTTGATAACTGGCACAAGCTGGCACGCTACGACACCAATATGCAAGGTGAACTGCATGCCAATCTGCTTCGTAACAATGGTATTACCGTTTCTCTGCAACCGCTGAGTGCGATGCCCGGTATGAATTCTGGGATTGTGCTGTGGGTACAGGATACTGATTTGGCGCATGCACAGCGCATTTTGGCAAATATTGACACCGATGGGGCAACGCCTTATGAGGTGTTTGATGAAACGTCTGCAGCCAAAATTAACCCTACTTTAAATCCTGCACAAGACGACAATAACGGCGGTGAAGTATAAATGTGTCAACTCCTAGGAATGAACTGTAATACCCCAACCGATATTGGTTTTAGCTTTGCAGGGTTTCGTCGTCGCGGCGGCATGACCGATAGTCATGAAGATGGCTTTGGTATTGCGTTTTTTGAGCGTAGTGAGTGCGACTCAGAGAATGCTTCAACTGGTTTGCGTCTTTTCCATGATAATAAACCAAGTCATTTATCACCCGTTGCTGATTTGGTCAATAATTATCCGATTAAAGCCATGAACGTCATTGCCCATATCCGTAAAGCGACCCAAGGGCAGAATTGTTTGGCAAACACCCATCCCTTTGTCCGTGAAGTGTGGGGCGAGCAGTGGGTGTTTGCGCACAATGGGCAAATGAATAGCGAATTTATCAAACGCTGTCAGCGCTTGCAAGACAACGGCAACGCCTCACATTGCCAGCCAGTTGGTTCAACTGATTCTGAAATGGCGTTTTGCTACCTTGTTAATCGCCTAAAAAGCAGCTTTAAAACTCGCCCTGATGACCAAACGCTGTTTAAATTTTTGACCACCCAATGTCGTTATTTATCCGCCAATGGCTTGTTTAACTGCTTGATATCAAACGGTAGCTGGCAATTGGCTTATGCGGGGAGTTTATTGTTTTATCTCACGCGTCAAGCACCATTTGGCGAGGCGAAATTGGCAGATGATGATTTAGCCATTAACTTTGGCGATGTGACGACAGATACGGATAAAGTGACTATCTTAGTCACTGTTCCGCTCACTGAAAATGAGAAATGGCAGCAGTTGGCCGTCAATGAGTGCTTAATATTCCAAGATGGTGATGTTATTTATAGAGACAGCCCAAGCCAGCGAAAATTTTTGACGATTGATGAAGGCATTGCGGTGGCACGAGCGGTTGGGGCGAGTGTTTAGGGGGTGATATGAACCATGATGAGCTTTTAGAGTTACTCGATACTCTTATTGAATGTTGGGAAAATGAAGTTGTCGAATTTAAGCGCGGTAAAAGAGAGTTCTCTTTATCTGATATCGGGAAGTATTTCTCAGCTATATCTAACGAAGCCAATTTGCGAGGGCAAAGTTTTGGCTGGCTAGTATTTGGTATTGATGATAAAACCCGACAAGTTATTGGCACAGACTACAAAGCTAAGAGTTCTGAACGTATACAAGCAGTGAGTCAGCAGATTTCTCAAGATACGCAACCAACAATTACATTTAGAAATATTTTTGAATTGCAACATCCTAAAGGGGGTGTTGTTATGTTTCAAATTCCAGCAGCACCTAAAGGTTCGCCAATATCTTACAACGGGCATTACTACGCTAGAGCTGGTGAAAGCTTGGTAGCACTAGGATTGGATAAGTTAAATGAGATTAATCAACAAGAAAAATGGATAGATTGGTCAGCACAAATAGTATCAGAAGCGACTATAAATGACCTAGATCCCGATGCATTAAATAAAGCAAAGCAAGGTTTTGCTAGAAAAATGGGTCAAAGGCTTGAAAATGAAACAGTGCTTGAGCTAGACGATTTAGATTTTCTAAACAAAGCTAGATTAACTGAAAATGGCAAAATTACTAGATCTACACTTTTACTTCTTGGAAAACCAGAGTCAGCTAGATTTCTTTCACCGCACCCTGCGGCTATGGTATGGAGCTTAGAAGCGGAAGAAAGAGCTTACGAACACTTCTATCCACCTTTTTTATTAACATCAACACAGCTATACCAGAAGATACGTAACTTCCAAATACGAATTTTACCTGATGATGAGCTCATTCCTGTTGAAATCGATAAATATAATCAACGTGTCGTTTTAGAAGCTTTGCATAACTGTATAGCCCATCAGGACTATACTAAAAACTCTAGAATTATCGTGTCTGAAAAAATAGATCGTTTAATCTTTGAAAGTGAAGGAAGCTTTTTCGAAGGCAAACCTGTGGATTATGTAACAGAAGAGAGAAGACCAAAAAAGTATCGTAATTATAAGCTTGCGCAAGCTATGGTTCAGCTCAATATGATTGACACGATGGGTTATGGAATCCATGAAATGTACGAAAAACAAGCGAAGCGCTATCTGCCGTTACCTGATTACGATTTGACTATGCCACAGGCTGTTAAGTTAATTATATATGGTGATGTTGTAGACCCTGCATATAGCAAGTTATTAATTAAAAACACAGATTTATCAATAATGGAGATTATAGCTTTAGATAGAGTTCAAAAAGGTCAGAATATTTCTAAGGGTATGGCTAGAGAGTTACAACGGAAGAACCTTATCGAGGGACGAAGACCGAACTACTATGTATCATCATCAGTAGCAGAAGCCACTAACAAAAAAGCTAAATACATACGTAATAGAATTCAAGATGATACTTTTTATATGCAACTTATTTTAGACTATATAGACAAATATGAATGTGCTACAAGGCCTGATATCGACAGTTTGCTAATACCAACACTTAGTGAAGTTCTTGATGAAAAACAGAAAATCACTAAAATAGGTCATTTATTAACTAAACTTAGAAAAATAGAAAAAATAGAAAACGTTGGGGTGGGTCGGTACTCTAAGTGGGTTATGAAGTGATAGAAGCATTTTAATTGAGAGAGGTTTGAGAGAGAAAAGGCCCAAATGAGAGAGAGAAAGAGCGGTAGTGTTTTTAAGGGTTTGATATATATAGCTTTTATAAAACGAATAATTATAAGTAAACTAGTAATTTGAGAGAGAAACACCAAAAATTGAGAGAGAAACTAACCCAAATAAACCCCACAACACCGCTTAAACTTCTCACCCGACGCACAAATACACGGTTGCTTTTGGCTGACAGTCATCGCAACCGTCGGATCTAAAAAGTACCAGCGCGCATCGTTATTAACTTTGTCTTTTACTCTCACAAAGGCAGACAATTCATGATGCGCCTGCACTTTCTCTTCTAAATTACTTGCATTATTAGTTGGCTTGAAATAAGCCTTAAACTCAACCTTCGCATGGCGTTTGCCTAGCTTTGGCGTATGCGCTACGATTGCTAGTCCTGCCCAATTCGTCTCTTTTGCCCACGATTCAATCGCGTTAATATCAAGCAAGTCTTGCTGCGCGGGTAGCGTAGTCTTGACGATATAGTCTGGCTTAATCAACACAAAGGCACTATAGCGCGTGCGCATGAGACGTTCGGCTGTCTCCGCTTTTATACCCTCTGCTTTGCCAACCTCACCATTATAAAGAGCATCATTATAAACAGCCTCATGATAAGGCTGACAGCAATCTTTATACAGTAGTGGTGAGCTGATAGCGCTTGATGATGGATGAATTTGGCAAGGGCAAACGTGTAGATTAGGTTGCATGTTTCATTCTCATTTTCGTTTGGATTTTACTGCTTTACCGTATCTTTATCGCAGCATGCTTTTTATCAGTTCTGGCAATATGCCAACTTTTAGCTGTGCCCATGGTGCTGGGTCGCGCAGCTGCTGCCAAAACGCATCAAACGGCGGGGCAAAATAGACCAACATGGCGAGCAGTGTATATAGCAATAAATACCACCACTTATCTTTAGGCTGATAAAACTTCATCGCTGTCCCTGATGAGCGCTTCATTTTCATATTCGATAAGTTAACACTATATAGCTCGTCCAATGTCAAATGCACTAGCGCTCCACCGAATAAAAATAAACCGTAAAACCAGCTTGCCGTTAATGGGAGGTGCAAGACATAGTAGCTTAAATAAGTCAGCCCCAAACCCAAAATTGCCATATAGGGCACGGAGTGAATCACGCCGCGATGCACGGTCATGTTGGTAAAAATAGAGAAAACCACATAACGCATAAAGCCGTAGCCTGCTAGCCATAATGCAATCAGGGCGAGCAAACTCAGCTCACTGCGCCAATGCATGACCAAACCAAAGGCAAAAATAAATGAGGTGATATTGAAGCCAAGTTTAATCGGTGTGGAGTTATCAGAATCCAAATCAGGAAGTAGCCCACCGATGGTGCCAAGCGCCACGCAAACTAAAAACCCCGAATCATCAATCAATCCCGCTTTATAAACCGTCAAACTGAGCGTACCACTGACCATGAATGCAACATTCAGGTGGGTGTTAAAATTTGCCATAAAAACTCATCAATAAGTAGCGCGCGAAACGATTGTTTCGAGGCGTTTGCCTAGCGGTAAAAAAGCGCACCATAATAGCATAGCGCAGCCAAACGTCTAAGAGATAAGGCTCGTATGCTGCGACTGGTTTACCCACTACCTTTGATTCTAATATTTTTCTGGAAGATATATTGATACTCAATAATAGAACGTTAACCCCTTGTTACGTTTACGATTATGCCACGATTTGACAACGTCTAGACGTTAACAAAGCGCCGCCGTTTTGTTATGGTAAAAGAGCGTTATTGTTAAGTCCTAAAGAGTCGCTTAGCTATTTTGTTAACTCAACTTTATATTCTATTGTGTCAAATAATAATGATTTTGAATACAACTCGTACAATCATCTATCTAGCCACCAATCCTCAGCATAAACCTATAACCGTTTGGGCTTAGGATCTATAACAACGATAAGGAAGCTACCATGAGTGATATTTTTAATGTAAAAGACACCATTACGGTCGATGGCAAGGAACATGCCTATTACAGTTTGCCAAAGCTGACCGAAACTTTTGAGCACATCAGCAAATTGCCATTTTGCATGAAAATCGTCTTAGAAAACCTATTACGTAACGAAGATGATGGTCAATCTGTCGGCAAAAATCATATCGAAGCCGTTGCCAACTGGGATGCAGGCGCAGAAGCGTCAAAAGAGATTGCCTTTATGCCAGCGCGTGTAGTCCTGCAAGACTTTACTGGTGTGCCGTCAGTTGTCGATTTGGCAGCCATGCGTGATGCCGTGGTTGAGCTTGGCGGTAAAGCTGAGCAAATTAACCCCTTTATCCCAAGTGAATTGGTTGTCGATCACTCTGTACAAGTCGATGCTTATGGCCGAGAAGATGCACTAGACTTGAACGAAAAAATTGAATTTAAACGTAACAATGAACGTTATGAATTCCTGCATTGGGGTCGTAATGCGTTTAAAAACTTTGTGGTCGTACCACCAGCGACGGGTATTGTGCATCAAGTTAACCTTGAATACTTAGCTCGTGTTGTAATGGCTGCTGATGTCAATGTTGATGGTAAAAGCGAGTTGACGGCTTATCCTGATACGGTATTTGGTACTGACAGTCACACGACGATGATTAATGGTATTGGCGTGCTTGGTTGGGGTGTCGGCGGTATTGAAGCGGAAGCGGCAATGCTTGGTCAACCGTCATCAATGCTGATTCCACAAGTGGTCGGCTTTGAGCTAAAAGGTAAATTGACCGAAGGCGTTACTGCGACGGATTTGGTATTGCGTGTGGTTGAAATGCTACGTGCGCATGGTGTGGTTGGTAAATTCGTCGAGTTTTATGGCGAAGGCTTACACAGTATGCCACTGGCAGATAGGGCGACGATTGCCAATATGTCACCAGAATATGGGGCAACCTGTGGTATTTTCCCGATTGACCAAATGGCGATTGATTATTTGCGTCTATCAGGTCGTGAAGAAAGTCAGATTGAATTGGTTGAAAAGTATGCCAAGGCGCAAGGCTTATGGCACGATGCCGATACCCCAGCGGCGACTTATTCAAGTAAATTAGAGCTTGATTTATCATCGGTACAGCCCGCACTTGCCGGTCCGAACTTGCCACAGCAGCGTATCAATCTATCTGATATGCACGAAAAATTTGGCGAAACTTTAGAAAAAATGACCAAAGACCGCAAGTCAGAAGTCGAAGGCAAGGTACGCTTTGATGAAGAAGGCGGCGAGCAAGAGCAAGCGGATAGACTCTATGCTAAGCCTAATGTTTTCTCTGACGTCAATATCGATGATAAGAGCCATAAATTGCGTGATGGTTCTGTCGTTATCGCAGCGATTACCTCATGTACCAATACCTCAAACCCTGCGGTGATGATTGGTGCGGGTTTGGTGGCGAAAAAAGCCGCTGCAAAAGGTCTAAAAGCCAAGCCTTGGGTCAAAACTTCATTAGCTCCCGGTTCGAAAGTCGTCACCGATTATCTTGAAAAATCTAAGTTAATGGACGAGCTTGAAAAAACAGGCTTCTATTTAGTGGGTTATGGTTGTACCACGTGTATCGGTAACTCAGGACCGCTCTTAGAGTCGATTGAAAAAGGTATCGAAGAAAAAGACTTAGTCGCTGCTGCCGTGTTGTCAGGTAACCGTAACTTTGAAGGTCGTATCCACTCGCACGTAAAAGCCAGTTATTTGGCGTCACCACCATTGGTAGTGGCTTATGCGCTGGCAGGTACGGTTGATATTGACTTAACGACGCAGCCGTTAGGACAAGATCAAGATGGCAAAGATGTCTTCTTAAAAGATATTTGGCCAACGTCAGATGAGATCAATGAGCTGATTGCTAATAATATCGATGCGGATATGTTCCGCAAAAACTATGGTGAAGTGTTTGACGGTAGTGCCGCATGGAACGCCATTAGCTCAGCCGATAGCCAGTTGTATCCGTGGAGCGAAGCGTCTACTTATATTAAAAACCCACCGTTCTTTGATGGTATGACCATGGAGCCAGAAGGTATTCCTGATATCGAAGGCGCACGCATCTTAGGGTTGTTCGGTGATTCAATCACCACTGACCATATCTCACCAGCCGGTAATATCGATCCAGATTCGCCAGCAGGTAAGTACTTGCAAGAGCGCGGTGTGATGCAAGCCGACTTCAATAGCTATGGCTCACGCCGTGGTAATGATGCGGTCATGACGCGTGGTACTTTCGCCAATATCCGTATCAAAAATACCATGATGGCTGGCAAAGAGGGCGGCTATACTTATTACTTCAACGGCGATAGCGCCACTCTACAAGACGGCGAAGAAATGGCCATCTATGATGCGGCAATGAAGTATAAAGAAGATAAGCGTCCGCTCGTGGTACTTGGCGGTGCAGAATATGGCTCTGGATCTAGTCGTGACTGGGCAGCGAAAGGTACGATTTTGCTTGGCGTAAAAGCAGTATTGACCAGTTCGTTCGAACGTATTCACCGCTCAAACCTCGTCGGTATGGGTGTGTTGCCATTAACCTTTAAAGACGGTGAAAATGCAGAAACTTATAATCTAGACGGCTCTGAAGTGCTTAGCATCACAGGTCTAGATAATGGCGAGAGCAAGACCGCCAAAGTTACGGCTACGCGTGCCGATGGTTCGTCTGAGAGCTTTGATGTCAATGTCATGCTCCAGACGCCAAAAGAGCGCGAGTACGTGCGTCATGGTGGCGTGTTGCACTATGTACTACGTCAATTGGCAAGCGAGAGCAAAGAAGCAGGCTAGTAATTAGTTAGGCTAAATCAAAAAAAGCCCGATCCCTTATCACTGGGATTGGGCTTTTTTATTTGTTGTTTAAAATAAGTAGTATGATCTATAGTGGGCTATATGCAAAAAATTGATAAAATATTTTAAGTAGAAACTATGTGTACTATCTCTAGGTAGATTTTATTATATTTCAACTAGATATATTATATGATTTAACCTTTATAACTAAATTATAAGTTATACAAAAGCCCATTATTCTGAGTTATAGTAAGTTCTATAATTCTTCGTGGTGACATAAGTTATGCCTATTAAAACTGTTGTAAGCTACAAAAATGCTTGGAAACTGTTTTTAGATTCATATCCTAAAGAGTATCAAGAAATCTTACAGTCCATATCCACTGATGGGTGGAAGGGTATAGAGCAAATAATAGATGACTATCAGCAATCTAGCTTCCTTGTTAAGGCTAGAATGATAAGTAAGGCTAGACTAAGTAATTTAAGTAGTAAAAAGTATAAAGGATTCATTGATAGTTTAAGAAAATTATCTTGGACAGAGAGTGAGGAGCATGAGTTTTTAGTAATATCTAAAAGCAATATCTACATCTGTCTCCCTAATGATATTAATTTGAATCCTAATGTATACAAATGGTTGTTCGATGACGTGGAAAAGATAATAGCAAATAATAATTTAGCTTTTCTGAACCGCCCCGAGTATATCGGAGAGTGATTTACTTGAGTCAGGCAGCAATACCTGACAGGGTTAAGTTATCATAATACTGCTTTTCAAACTCAAAAGGCGAGACATAACCAATCGTGCTATGTAAACGTGTTTTATTGAACCAATCTACCCACTCAAGGGTTGCCAGTTCAACATCGTTGACGCCAGTCCAGTTCTGTTTTAAATAATGAATCACCTCAGCCTTGTACAGCCCATTGACCGTTTCAGCCAAGGCATTGTCGTATGAATCGCCTGTAGTACCGACCGAAGCAATCACGCCACAGTCTGTCATCCTCTCAGTGTAGCGAATGGATAAATACTGAACGCCTCGATCACTATGATGAATCACGTCTTTGGAATTGTTTCTGTCTGCTATTGCTTGGTTCAATGCCGCCATTACCATATCGGTGTTCATGCGATTAGAAACTTTCCAGCCCACAATAGCGCGAGCAAACACATCAATAACAAAAGCAGTATATACCCAGCCGCTTGTCGTCTTGATGTAGGTGAAGTCCGCCACCCAGAGCTGGTTAGGACGACGAGCACTAAAGTTGCGATTGACTAAGTCATCAGCGCGTTTTTGGTCGTCACGACTGTTGGTGGTAATCTTGCTTTTGCCACGCCAGACGCCTTGTAGGTCATGCTGTCTCATTAAGCGCTCTATGGTACACCGAGCAATCTTTAACCCATCAGCTTTCATCTGCTGCCAGACTTTACGCACACCGTAACGGCACTTGCTGTCCTGCCAGATGCGTTTGATTTCACCGATGTAAAAGTCGTCATGCTGTCTGCGCAGTGAACGCTTTTCAGGACTGTTTTCTAGGTCTTTAGCACGGTGATAAGTTGACGGGGCAATCGGTAGCACTCTACAGATCAGCTCGACCCCATAACTACCTCTATAGTCATCAATAAACTGAACCATTACTTGTGTGGGCGGCCGAGCTCCGCCTGGGCGAAAAAAGCAGCAGCCTTACGTATAATCTCATTGGCTTGCTTGAGCTCTCTGTTTTCGCGCTCAAGATCCTTAATACGCTGCTCTTGACTTTGAGCCTGAACATTTGCAGGAATAGTTTGATCGATGTGTTTTTTATGCCATGATCGCAGGGTTTCAGGTGTACAGCCAATCTTAGCGGCAATGGCTTGAATGGCTGACCATGTGGAGGGATAGTCGTTTGCTGCTTCGATCAGCATACGAACGGCGCGTTCTTTAATCTCAGGAGTGTAGGTTTGTCTTTTCATTGTCGTATTCTCTCAGAATATTAAGTCTCCGACAATCCCGGGGCGGTTCATTTCCTATATTAATTACGGATTCTAAAAATAATTTAGAAAGTTTAACTAGTTTACAGTCAATTAATAAAAATTATCCTTTCTTAGTTTTATATGTTACAGGTAATGATGACGATGAACTATCTGTAATAGAACTAGAACAAACAGAAACATTGAAAGATAAGATTGTCTTAGATAAATTTATAGAGTTTCCACCTCAGTATTATCAAGCAGGACTTGGTATATTGAATTATTTCAGTCAGTATCTACATAAGAACTATCCTGATGAAAATGCTACAGTTAAGATCGAACAAAATGGTCAATCCATAAGATTAATAGTTATATCAGAAGATGGTAATACAGATGTGATTGAAAGGGCACTTACTGAGTATGAGATGATTGTAACAGGTAATGGAAATCCAGAAGACTTTACGGAAGACAAAGGATTAATCTTAGAGCTAAAGAGTGAACTAAGAATGTCTCAAGTGAGAATTGAAACACAACAGGATATTATTGGTTATTTAAAAACTGATAAGAACTACCTCTCAGAATTATTAGAAAAAGCCTTAAAGCAAGAAAAGTATACTACCATCGAGATAAATCCTAGTTTTCGGAATAACTTATCAGTTGTTACTAATAATGTAGTTAATGAAGCTCTTCCACTAGTTGAACAGTTAAAGTATATACTTCCTGATAAAAATGACTCTCACGCTGAACTTGAAAGTTTACAAGCTTCCTTAAGAGAAGTTATAGATGAAAAAGATCCTGAAAAACTAAAAAATTCAAAGTCAATGGAGAAATTCAGGAAGTTTATTGAAAAAGTGAATGAAGGTAACGATAATGTTAGTGAAGCAGTTAAAACCTCAGAAAGTGCAATTGAGACTTTTATGAAACTAGCAGGAAAATATAATAAGATTGCTGAATGGTGCGGTATGCCAGTCGTTCCTTCAGTTTTTACTAAATAATTTCACAAATCTAGTTTTCTTTTTATTAGTCAGTCAGTAAAGTGCGCCTTCGACTTGCGCACTTATTCTGTCTAATTTATAAATAAGTCTATACTGTAAAAACTCGAGGTAACAGACTGAATATTCTGAATACCTATTCTGCTCAACCCTTCTCAGTCAACAGCTTAATTCCTAAACCAATAAACACCATACCACTGATTCTATTTAACATCGTTTCGATAGAGGGGTTCTCACGCAAGCGTGTACTAAACCGCGCTGCTAATAGTGCCAAACATAAGCACCATATAAAACCAGTGGTAGCAAAGGTCAGCCCTAGCATTAGAAATGACAACATGCCATAAGCATAACTAGAATCGATGAACTGAGGGAAGAACGCGAGGAAAAATAAGGCGACCTTTGGGTTAAAAGTATTGGTCAACACACCTTGCTTATAGATTTGCCAGCTGTCTACATTCTGTTTATCAATAGTGTGCTCGTCTTTAGATAAACTATTCGCTATTGAATTTGATTTTTTGCTTAGTAGCATTTTTAGACCTAAGTAGCATAAGTAAGCCGCACCAACATATTTGACGACCATAAATGCTGTAGGAGAGTTGGCAAGCAATACTGACAATCCTAGCGAAGCCAGTAGCGTATGCACCAGAATGCCTGAAGTAATACCCAACACAGAATAAAACCCTGCCGTTTGCCCCTGCGAAATACTACGGGTAATGATGTACATGCTATCCGTGCCTGGGGTCAGGTTTAACAAGATGGCGGCTAAAATAAACCCTAGATAGTTCTCAATACCGAACATGGTTAAAACGTCCTTGTGTTAAGCCTAAAATTTGTATGTTATAAAGTATTTATACATTTTATAAAATTCTTATAGGATTAATGGTAGCGAGGATCTTACGGGTTGGCAATAGAATAAATCATTCAATAAATACTGATATTAAAAACCATAAAGTAGGTTATGGCTTCAGTCTTTATCAAAATCAATAAAACGTAAATATCTTATAAAATCGCAGATACCGCAATGTGAACTCTGATAAGATATCAGAGATTAATAAGACATTTGTTGATAATAAGGATTTGAGATGAAACGTTTGGCTTATACCATTGCTGTATCTGTTTTTGCTACGACAGTTGGGATAAATGCCGCGCATGCCGAGAGAGTTTGCAAAGTAACAGATCCGACGGGTACTCCACTAAACATTCGCGACGAGCCTAATGGCAAGATTATTAATAAGCTGCGTAATGATCGCGAGGTGTATGTCACAGATACCACTTATGATAATAAAAATCGTCCGTGGGTATATTTAGCAGGCTACTACAAGGGCGAATACAGGCATTGGGGCTGGGCGATTAGAGAGTTTGTCTCTTGTTATGATCGTTGATATATTAATTTCAGCTTATCCAAACTATAATGAACTGGATATAACAAAACCAACAGACATAAAAAATCCCAGTCACCGTATGATGACTGGGATTTTCTATTGTTCGCTTATTAGTCTAAGCTGATGCTTAAAGATGCTAAGCAAAAGTGCTAATAAGTGACGCCGAATAGTGGCGTCCCCAGGGGGATTCGAACCCCCGTTACCGCCGTGAAAGGGCGGTGTCCTAGGCCTCTAGACGATGGGGACGCATAGAGTGTTATAACCAATGGTTACAACGGTACTTCACAATACCAGATAGCTTAATAAATAAGCATTGCCTAGGTGCTGATATCGTCCTACTAGCGAGTATTTATGGTTACGTTTCAGTAGTACTGAGCGTTGCAATAAATAGTATGGTGGAGCTAAACGGAGTCGAACCGTTGACCCCTTGCATGCCATGCAAGTGCTCTACCAACTGAGCTATAGCCCCTCGCTAAGAGTGTGCGTATTTTATGTAAGAGCGGCAGTCTTGTCAACTACTATTTTAAAAATAATCTATAAATATGCAAAAAAAAGCGTTTTAACCTGTTTTGATGGCTTAACAAGGCCAAATTAGCGTGGATTTTGCTTGATGGCAATCTCTTTAATGGCTTTATCGGTAAAGAATTCTTCTTCAGTACCGTCAGAGAAAATAACGGCAGCACATTCTGTGGGGATATATTGCCCCCCTTTTTGTTGTACTGTACTGATACCTTCAAAGCCAACGATGTCAGAATCGCCTAATTTATCGACATTATGATTGGTATAACCATAGTAAGTGGTGTATATCCACTTTAAATCTTCAAAGTCCTGACCCTTTGTCAGGGTAAGTTTTGCATTATAAAGCTCTTTTACGATCGCATCATAGTATTTCTGCGCTTCTTTGAGCGTGTTAAAGACATAATCTTTGCTTTCGATGGTGACGGTCTTGGCGGCCATGTTTGTTTCCAATTAAAAGGTTTGATACAGGATATTTAATAGTTGAAGAGTAGTAGTACCTATTAATGACAAAAAAAGGGTCAGAATTGACCTGACCCTTTTTTCTTCAAAAACTTTCAACCAATTTATTACTCAGCTTCTAAACTATTCAGCTGCTAAAAAATCTGGCAATTCAGCTGCTTGTTTCTCAAGTTTTTTCAGTTTCTTTTTACCGAGGCCGCCAAGTACATCAACTGCATGGCGCAAGCGAGTCAAGGTCATATCAGCGCCGATGATTGCCATAGAATTCATGACTGGTGTCGATGAGGTGCTACCAGCGATAGCGATAAAGAACGGTGCCATAAAATCACGCATCTTAATATCGAGGTGAGCCGCAAGACCTTTTAAGGTGGCGTAGATATTTTCTTCTGACCACGTTGGTAAGGTTTCTAGCTGCCAAAGCGCCAGTTGCAGCATCTCAGTAATTTGCTCAGGGGTGAGCGATTTATGAGTAAAGCTCTCAGCATTGATATCAGGTAAGTTTTGGAAATAGAAACCACCCCAATTAACTGCATCAGATAACAGCTCAATACGAGGCTGAATCGCCGCTGCGATAGCGGTTAATTTATCGCTGTTACTTGCCCAGTCGAGGATTTTGTTTTTGAGTTCTTCAGGGGTTAGCGCACGTAGCCATTCGGCGTTAAGCCAATTGAGCTTTTCGATATCGAAAATAGGGCCGCCAAGGGACACACGCTGAATATCAAAGCTGGCAATCATTTCCTCTAAGGTAAATTTCTCCGCTTCGTCAGGCATCGAGTAGCCCATACGACCAAGGTAGTTAAGCAGCGCTTCAGGTAGTACACCAGCATCACGATAGTAAGTGATAGAGGTTGGGTTTTTACGCTTAGACAGTTTTGATTTATCTGGGTTACGCAGCAGTGGCATATGGCAAAGCACAGGCATCTCCCAACCAAAATACTCATAGAGCAATTGATGTTTTGGCGCAGAATTCAGCCACTCTTCACCACGCAATACATGGCTGATGTCCATTAAATGGTCATCGACAACGTTGGCTAAATGATAAGTCGGCATGCCGTCGGTTTTTAGCAGCACTTGCATATCGACTTGCGTCCAAGGAATCTCAACCGTACCGCGTAACATGTCATGTACTTGACAGACGCCTTCGGTAGGCACACGCATACGAATGACATGCGGTTTGCCCTCACTGACTAATTGCGCAGTTTTTTCAGAGGCTAAATGGGCACAACGACCGTCATAACGTGGCGTTTCACCATTGGCCATTTGCGCAGCACGCATGGCATCGAGCTCTTCACTGGTACAAAAGCAGCGAAACGCATGATCGTTTTCTATGAGCTGTTCGGCGTGCTTTTTATAAATATCACTACGCTCGCTCTGACGATAAGGCGCGTGCGGTCCACCAATATCTGGACCTTCCGCCCAGTCGAGACCGACCCAGCGCAGCGCATCCAAAATCATTTTTTCAGATTGTTCGGTTGAGCGCGTTTGATCCGTGTCTTCGATACGCAAAATAAATTCGCCGCCGTGGGCTTTAGCAAAAGCTAAATTGAATAGGGCAATATAAGCGGTGCCGACATGCGGAAAGCCAGTAGGCGATGGTGCAATGCGGGTGCGGACAGGGCGCGTGCTGTTAGTTGAAGTCGATGATGGCATCATAAAATTCTCAGAATAGGCTAGTTAATGAATATGGCAGTGAAACATGAAAAAAAATAGCGGTTAAAAATATTAATAATAAATGTGAATAACACGTTTGAATAAAAAATACGGCACAAACAATAGCCGTCAATGTAGAAAAATAGCGTAAAATATAGCGCTAGTATAACAGAGAGATGGAATATTTTTAACGAAATGCCCGTCTAGCGCTTGACTACCCGTGTATCCTTGCGATAATAATGTTAGACAAGTCATAACTTGTTTATTTTCATCTGATTTTTCACTCTTACTGACCAAAATGGTCGTCATCTACTGAGTCGTTTGTGTCCATATTGAATAATAATCCAAAAATTACGCCGAATACTAAGCAAGATTCTAAAATAGATTCTTCTTTAGCCACTGTTAATGCTGCATCAGTGGCTGAGCTGTCTGCTGTGGAAAACGATTTTGTGGTAGAGAATGACTCTACTAATCAGCTGAATCAAGAGTCTGTCACTGATAAAGCCAACTCTGATGAATTGAGCTTTGTTCATGATGCGGTGCTATTGCAAGAAACCGTCGCGGCAGTGCTGGGTGTCAAAGCGCTACCTAAGCAAACAGACGATGCAGAACAAAGCAGTGACAACCAAAACAGCTTGCAGATGAGTGGCGTCTACGTTGATGCAACCTTTGGGCGTGGTGGTCATAGTCGATTATTATTAAGCCAGTTAGCCGATGATGCAACCTTGATTGTTTTTGATAAGGATCCAACCGCTATTAGCGTTGCTCGCGAATTGGCAAAGACCGATAGTCGCGTAAAAGTGGTGCACGATAGTTTTGCGACGTTGACGAATAGTCTAGCGGCAATGGGTATCATGCAAGTTGATGGCTTAATGGCAGATTTGGGTATTTCATCGCCGCAAATTGATGATGGCAGTCGTGGTTTTAGTTTTATGCGTGACGGTGCGGTCGATATGCGTATGGACACCAGTCGTGGGCAGTCGGTCGCTGAGTGGTTAGAAAAAGTCGATGATGAAACCTTGGCCAATGTGCTTTATGATTTTGGCGAAGAGCGTCATAGTCGCCGTATCGCCCGTGCTATTAAGCAGATGGACAGTTATGACTCTACTTTGGCATTGGCTGAAGTGATTAAAGTGGCGCATCCTAATTGGCAGCGCGGTAAGCATCCAGCGACTCAGAGTTTTCAGGCGATGCGCATTTTTATTAACAATGAGCTTGGCGATGTTGACGACTTTTTAGAACAAAGCATTCCGATTTTAAAGTCAGGCGGGCAGCTGGCAGTGATTAGTTTTCACTCATTAGAAGATCGCCGTATCAAGCAGTTTTTGCAGCGTCATAGTAAAGGGCAATATCCAGAGGATGAGAATTTGCCGATGCCGCCCAATCGTCCACGCTACTTTAGCAAGCCTAAACGCGTGGGTCCAAGCAAAGCTGAAACCAGTCAAAACCCACGCGCGCGTAGTGCGTGGTTGCGCATGGCGACTCGTACTGATACCGACTATCTACACAGTGTCGAGCAATAACACAGGTAGCGTGATGTTATAGAAAGGGTGTTTGGTTGCGTTGCTGGTGATTGGTTGCTGGCAATTAAGTAGGATAGAAAGTCTGAATACTTACGCGGCTGTTAAAAATCTGTAAACATTATCTGCTAGGCTCGGCTGTTCCTTTTTCGTTTGGTTTTACTTTATTGATGGTTCTGTACAAAGCGTCTTACCGCTCTAAAACAGTTGCCAATTTTCATACTTGAAGTCCACTTTTTGAGAGCGTCATGGCAATATCTGACAAACCCGCAAACCGTCGCGCTGCAATGCCGCATAACACCGATATCGGCGAGCTATTTGTGCGCCGATTTAATGTGGTTAGTATCTATGTAGTGGTGCTATTGCTGTTAGCAGTGGCGATTGTGTGGAGCGGTATCAAAACAGCCGAAGGCGTTCAGCAATATCATCAGGATTATAAAACCTTGCAAGACATGAAAAAACAAGAGCGTAATCTGCAAGTCGAACATCAACGTTTGCTCATTGAACAGCAGACTTTTAGTGCGACGCCGCAAATTGCTAGCCGTGCGGTGGCTGAACTGGGCATGTTTTCACCGACGCTAAAAGATAAGCTCATTATCCAGCCGGGTGTTGCCACAGCACAGGTGCCAGTCGTTGATACTGACTCAGATGAGGATAAGTCTGACGTTATCGAACCACGAGCTTCTACGGATATATCGCCTGACGCTCTTATCACCGATGCCACGGTAGCGGAGGCAGGACAATGAGTGATAAAAAACCTAATGCCAATAGCGGTAAAACGACCGCGAAAAATGCGAATAAAAAGCCAACTAGCGGTAAGGTGACTAAGCCCTTACGTCCTGCCAGTGCAGCCAAATCGGGACAAACAGGCAGTACGGCTGAACAAAAATCCTCTGGCAACCGTAAGGCTAAATTGTTTGATCGATTGAAAAAGAGTGAAGAGCAAGGCGCTTATACCAGTGTCAAAAACCTGAAAAATAAAAGAGGATTTTTGGGTAAAGCGTCTGGCGCTTCCTCTCGCGGCGGTTTTGAGCAAGACAAAAACCGTTTCCGTACTATTTGGGTCATTGCATTGGTTGTCTTGGGTTTGCTGATAGCCCGTGCTTATTATTTACAAGTTGCCAATGCCCAGTTTTATCAAGACAAAGGTGATGAGCTTATCACTAGCGTGCGCACGCAAAAATCCTATCGCGGTATGATTACCGATCGCAATAATTTGCCACTTGCAGTCAGTGCACCACTGGCGACGGTCTCTTTTAGTCCGCATGATTACGCGCGCGAATATTACGAGCTTAAGCGTATTATTATCACCAATCCTGAGAGTCCACAGCTGGTTGCGCGTATGCAAAAGCGTTTGGATAATATGGATCTGACCACACTTGCAGCTGCTGCGAATATTTCGGTCACTGAGCTAAAAAAAGTTACCGCTATCGACGATAGTATTGATGTAACCGATGAAGCAGCAGTTAAAGCAGCGCTGCCATCGGGTGCAGGCTCGCACTATTTGCCGCTACTGAATAAAGTAACGCCTGAGATTGCCCAAAGTGTCAGCACCCTTGATTTTCCTGGCGTCTATGAAAAAAACTTTTTCCAACGTTATTACCCGCAGCCACAACCAAACTCGCAGCTATTGGGCTTTATGGGACAAAATGTCAGCGACCCTGAAGGTGGTTACGAAGGTCGTGCTGGTATCGAACGCCAATATGAAACTGAGCTGGCAGGTGATGATGGCAAAGTGTTGGTGCTAAAAGACGCCAAACAAAACAGTTTAAAAGAAATTAAACAGATTGAACCAGAAATACCAGGTAAAGATGTGGCGTTGACCATTGATTCGCGCCTGCAGTATTTGCTTTATAAAGAACTAGAGAAAGCAGGGCGTTTGCAAAAAGCGCGCTGGTCAACAGGCATGATTGTTGATGTGCAAACGGGTGAAGTGCTTGCCTTGTCAACATGGCCATCTTTTAATTCTAATAACCTGAATGAGATGACGGGTGAAAACCAACGTAACCGTGCGCTGCTCGATGTCTTCGAACCCGGTTCAGTTATGAAGCCATTCACCGTTGCAGCGGCTTTAGACTCAGGAAAATATACCGCCACTACCTTGATCGATACCAATCCTGGCTCTATCCGTGTCCGTGGTTATACCATTCGTGACCATAATAATTTAGGGCGGATCACGATGGCAACGCTATTACAGAAATCTAGTAACGTCGCCTCGACTAAGATTGCGTTGTCTTTACCCGCTGATGGCATTACCAATATGCAAAAGCAATTTGGTTTTGGTTCAAAGACACCGCTACAATTCCCAGGGGAAGGTAGTGGGCTGGTGGTCACACCAAAAGAAAAAGAAACGTCAAGACGTGCAACGGTCAGTTATGGTTATGGTCTACAGGTAACATTGGCTCAGGTCGCGCAGGCTTATTCGGCGCTGGCGGCAGGCGGTGTGATGCACCCATTGACCCTCATTAAAGATGACAAGCCGCAGCCAAGCAAGCGTATCATGGCACACGAGCAAGCGATGTCTATCGTACAAATGATGGAAAGTGTCACCGAACCGGGTGGTACGGCTAAAGGTGCTGCGATTGACGGTTATCGCGTCGCTGGTAAAACAGGAACGTCGCGCCGTATCAATCCAAAAGGTGGCTACTATACTGACCAATACCGCAACGTTTTTGCGGGTATGGCACCAGCGTCCAACCCTAGGCTGGTCGGTGTGATGCTCATCGAAGACCCGCGTGGTCAGATTTATGCTGGTTTAACAGTCGCGCCAGTCTTTCATAATGTCATGAAAGAGGCGCTGCGTTTATACAATGTACCCTTAGATAAGCCGTTAAAAACGGAAGATCTATAGGCTTAAACGTAAGTTTTTTTAATGTTCAGTTTTTAACTATTTGATATGTTTTAACCGTATAGGATTTGCCAATGACCCTGTCACCCTCGTCGCCAAGCATCACCCCAGTCACCTTGCAGCAGCTGACTGAATCTAGTAGTAGCAA
This sequence comes from Psychrobacter immobilis, assembly GCF_904846065.1. Lineage (NCBI taxonomy): Bacteria > Pseudomonadati > Pseudomonadota > Gammaproteobacteria > Moraxellales > Moraxellaceae > Psychrobacter > Psychrobacter immobilis. Next base: position 40,617 of record NZ_CAJGZV010000002.1, on the reverse strand, counting down.
TAGCAGGCATGGTGTAGGTATAGAGCAGGCGTTGCAAAAACTATCGACTCAGACGACTTTGATTGGGGCGGATTCAAAACCAATGAATTCGTTTCTTGATATTCCATTCCTGCAGTTTCGTTTAGACAGTCGTCAGCTAGAGCCGAATGATGTGTTTGTGTTATTAAAAAGCCACATACCAAACTGTCAAAAAAGCCGTGACTACCTCTATCAAGCCGCTGAACATGCGGCTTTTATCCTATCAGAAATAGATCCCACGGCTTTACTTAACACGACTAGTGTATCAAATCATGCCGATATCACTTTACCAAATGATAGTACTGCTAAAGCGCAGCAGCAATTAGCAGCACTGTCTTGCCCCGTTTTACATGTGCCCAATATTCGTGATTTTTTAGGGACACTCATTCAAGCACGTTTGCAGTATCAGCAGCCCGTGACATTACCAACGGTGGTCGCGGTGACGGGCACCAATGGCAAAACGACTATCAGTCAATTGGTGGCGCAATTGACGCAGCTGACAGGTATGAGCAGCGCAGTTATGGGCACGGCAGGTAATGGCAGGCTTGGTGCTTTGGTGCAAGCCAGCCATACCACGGGTGATGCCTTAGCGGTTCAGCAATTTTTATATCAAATGGGTTCAGAGAATGCTGAATTATTGGCATTGGAAGCCAGCTCACATGGTTTAGATCAGCAGCGTTTACAAGGTATGCCAGTGTCGGTGGCGATTTATACCAATCTTAGCCGTGACCACTTAGACTATCATGCCGATATGGCAGAGTATGCAGCAGCAAAAGCTAGACTGTTTGATAAAGCGCATTTTCCAGATTTGACACACGCTATCATTAATATCGATGATGACTCTGCCCAGATTATGCTCGACACCGCACATGCCAGTGATTTAACGGTCTGGACGTATAGTTTAGAATCATCAAAATCAGCGACCTTTTTTGCGGCTGAAATCAAACCAAGCTTAAAAGGTGTCGAGATTAGCCTACGTACTGATTTAGGCGATGGCGAAGTTAATCATTTAGGTATCGTCAGCCCATTATTGGGGCGCTTTAATGTTGCCAATTTGCTTGCTGCCATCGCTGCTGCCGTCGCTTTAGGTATTAGCCTTGAGCGTGTTACCGCAGTGGTGCCGCAGCTACAAGGTGCGGTTGGGCGTATGCAGCGTGTGCCGTCTAATGATGGCTGCTTTATCGTTGATTATGCGCATACGCCAGATGCCTTAAGCCAAGTGCTTGCCAGCCTAAAGACCCATTGTAAAGGTCAGCTGTGGGCAGTGTTTGGTTGTGGTGGCGACCGTGATGCGGGCAAACGTCCTTTGATGGCGCAAGCAGGATTGGCAGGCGCGGATAAAGTTGTGTTAACGGCAGACAATCCACGCACCGAAGATCCCAATATCATTTTGCAAGATATGCAAGCTGGTATGACGAGTGAGCAATATCAGCGTACCTATATTGAGCCTGCGCGCCAAACCGCCATTGAATATGCAGTTAATAAAGCAGCGCCTGATGATATTGTCGTTATCGCTGGCAAGGGTCATGAAACCTATCAAGAAATTAACCATGTTCGTTATGATTTTGACGACCGTGTTATTTTGCAAAACGCCTTAAAACAAGCAGGGCGCGTATAGCCTTGATAAATAAATAGTAGCGCCGAACATCCATTTTATATGCTTCTTAAGAAGCATGAGTCGTTAACGATAAAAAATAAATAAGTAGTCATCATATATAAGGTAATCATTATGACAGCCGACAACGATAACAGCATTCAGTCGCAAGGGCTGTATGTTTGGCGAGCAGACAACCTGCTCGCAGCAACCGCAACACTGGGTGGACATTGGCAACTGAGTGAAGATCAACCCGATTCAGAAAACACTTCAGTAAATGATGTCATGAGCACTCGTATCGCCACCGATACCCGTACGATAAAACCTGGTGATATATTTTTAGCGTTATCGGGTGATAATTTTGATGGTCACGATTATATCGATACTGCCATCGCGCAAGGTGCGGTTGCGGCTATCGTCACTCGCCCTATTGCTACCGCTGATGCAAATAGCATTCCGCAGTTAGTGGTGAGCGATACCCGTTTAGCGTTAGGACAATTGGCTGCGTATCGTCGTCAACAGCATCAAAATTTAACCGTCATTGCTATTACTGGCTCTAGCGGTAAGACCACCTGTAAAGAGATGCTGGGTAGTATCTTTGGCAGACTAGCACCGACATTGATTACCCGTGGTAACCTAAATAATGACTTGGGTGTGCCGATGATGTTGCTCGAATTATCCGACCATCATCGTTATGCCATTCTAGAGCTTGGCGCAAACCATATTGGCGAAATTGCTTATACTACCGAGATTGTAAAGCCAGATGTCGCATGTATTTTAAATATTGGCACGGCGCATTTGGGTGAGTTTGGCAGCCGTGAAGGGATTTGCCAAACCAAGGCTGAGATTTACCATACCTTGAATGACAGCCAATTTGCGATCGTTCCTGATAAAGATGATTTTACCAATCAATTACGCCGTATCGCTGAAAAGCATACGTCACACGTGATTGGTTTTGGTAATACTGATGTCAGTGCCAGCCATTTAGATGTCGAGCCTGAGCGCAGTGAATTTAAGCTGCATATCGGCAATCAAGTCCATGATATCAACTTGCCACTAGCGGGCGAGCACAATGTCAATAATGCTTTAGCTGCTGCTGCTTGTGCTCATGCACTGAATATCGATGTTAGTGATATCGTCGTCGGGCTTGAAAATGCGCGTCCTGCTAAAGGGCGCTTGAACAGTCAGCTGTTAGGCATGCATCGCTTGATTGATGATACCTATAATGCCAATCCGCATTCGGTGCGAGCGGCAGCAAAAGTATTGGCGGCGCAAACGGGCACGCAAGTCATGGTGCTGGGCGATATCGCAGAACTTGGAGAGGCGGCGGTCAGCGAGCATCAAAGCTTGGGTCGTACCATTGCGACAACGGGCATCAATGTGCTGCTGTGTGTTGGTGAATACGCGCCTTTTACCGTGGCGGGTGCACAAGAGGTTTCTGATATCAATGCCCATGCGTTTACCGATAAAGACAGTTTATTGGCGTATTTGAAGCCGTATTTGCAAGCGCAGCAGGCGCAGCCTTGTACGGTGCTGTTTAAAGGTTCTCGTTCCATGCAAATGGAAACCCTTATCAATGCGCTAATCGAGGAGTAGGCGGTGTTAGTTTGGTTGTTTGGCTGGCTTGGCCAGTATTACACGCCGTTTTCTGCGGTTTCTTCGTTGACGCTGCGAGCGTTACTCGCGGTCATTACCGCCCTCGCATTTAGCATGTTTTTTGGTGGGCGTGTCATTCGACGTCTGCGTGCACTGAAATATGGTCAAGCGATTCGCAATGATGGTCCGCAATCGCATTTGGCGAAAACTGGTACGCCGACCATGGGTGGAGTACTGATTTTAAGTGCGATTGGCGTGTCCACCTTACTATGGGCGCGATTGAACAATCCATATGTGTGGATTTTGCTCATTGTCATGATTATCTTTGGCGCGGTCGGCTGGGCAGATGATTGGCTAAAAATTAAGTATAAAGATCCCAAAGGCTTAATCGCCCGCAAGAAATATTTTTGGCTCTCTATGGGTGCTTTGTTCGTCGGTGTGTCTTTGTATTATATCGCCACCTTGCAGCCAGATATCGCGACCACGCGTGAGATGCAGGATTTGCTGCTACCGATTTTTAAAGATTGGATGATTCCTTTTTCGGCAGTGCCGTTTGGTATTGGCTTTATTATCTTTACCTACTTTGTGATTAATGGTGCTTCTAACGCCGTCAACTTGACTGATGGCTTGGATGGTTTAGCTATTTTGCCCGTGGTCTTGGTCGCGGCAGGTTTGGGCGCGATGGCTTATGTATCAGGTGATGTACGCTTTGCTGATTACTTGCATGTGCCTTATATTGCCTATAACTCCGAGGTTCTCATTGTCTGTGGTTCGATGATTGGTGCAGGGCTTGGTTTCTTATGGTTCAACGCCCATCCAGCCCAAGTATTTATGGGTGATGTGGGGGCGCTTGCTCTCGGGGCGATGCTTGGTACGATTGCTGTTATGACCCGTCAAGAGATTGCTTTTGCAATTATGGGTGGTCTATTTGTCGCCGAAGCATTATCGGTCATGCTACAGGTTGGCTCGTATAAGCTGCGTAAAAAGCGCGTCTTTCGGATGGCACCATTGCATCATCACTTTGAAGAAATTGGCTGGAAAGAGACGCAAGTGGTGGCAAGGTTTTGGATTATTGCCATTATTCTCGTCATCCTTGGGCTCATGACCTTAAAACTACGTTAACACAGCCATATCGCTTGAACATTAATATGAATATCGTTTATGCAAAAGCCATCTCACTTTAGTTGAGGTGGCTTTTTTGGTTGCTAATAGTTTGTTTTTCGCATTTTCTTTCCTGCATTGTTTATCGCGCCTTTTATCACGCAGTAAGCCTGAATTTTGTTAAAATGGCAGCCATATTGCGATGACGTTGAGATATTTGTGAGCTTATTTATTTGTCCCCTTTGCCAATCACCATTACAGCCTGCCGCAGATACGTGGCTCTGCGATGGCAGCTTGCACCCAAAACACACGGCTCATCCATTTGATGTGGCACGTCAGGGTTATGTTAATTTACTGCCCGTACAACAAAAAAAATCCAAAGCACCGGGCGATAGCCAGCAATCAATTGATGCACGCAAACGGTTTTTAAACGCTGGACATTATCAGCCATTGCAGACGCTTATTTGCCAAAAAATGAGGGAATTGTTGGCGAAAAATGAGTCGATCGCTGATTCAGCAATTGAGCCGATAACTACAAAGGATAGCAAGACAATCAATTGGTTGGATATTGGCTGCGGTGAAGGATATTACACGCAAGCAATGGCACAGACAGGCATGGATACTCTCATCGCCGCAGATATCAGTAAACCTGCTGTGGTAGAGCTTGCGAAAACGTGCAAAGCGACGGGGCGTCTTTGGTATCAGCAAGCTAAAGACAGTGTTACTAATGCGACAGCCAAATCGGCAGTCATCTATCCGCTTGTTACCAGCGCTGCCCATTTGCCGTTACGCGCGCATAGCATAAAGGGTATTAGCAGTATTTTTAGCCCTATCTTGCCAGCCGCGTTCAATGAGGTATTGGCTGCAGACGGTTATTTAATCATTGCCAAGCCAGATATCGGGCATCTAGCGACGATGCGCGAAGCGTTATTTGATAACGTCCGCGAGCATGATTCGGATAAGTTTTTGCATGAGTTGGCTCCATATTTTACGCTAATGGGTACGGAGCATGTCAGTACCGAGATGACGTTGTCAGCCGCTGATTTGGCTGATTTGATGACCATGACGCCTTATGCTTATCGCGCGCTTAATGAAAAAAAACAGGCGCTACTAGCAGCGGTCGAAACAGAACCCTTTACGACACAAGCTAAGTTTGTCATCTATATTTTGCAGAAGACAGCAGCTGAATAGAATGGCTTAAGGTCATTAGCTCGTTTAGATATGATCAATTGAATTGAGGACACGCCCTAATAATGGGTTATAAGACAGGTCCCATCGTGGCGACAATGTTATTCCAGATTTTATAAGATAACGGCCAGTTTTCAACTTGCTCACGAGTGACCTCTTCAGAATCAGCGATATACTGGTATTGTCGCTCAACGATGGCCGCTGTGAGCGTTTTATCGCTAAACACAATGTTGTTTTCATAGTTCAAATCAAAGCTACGCAAGTCTAAATTGGTCGAGCCAATCAGACTGATTTCGCCATCGATGGTCAAGGTTTTTGCGTGTAATAGACCGGGTTTATATTCGTAAATATTGACCCCCGCTTCAAGCAGCTGCCAGTAATAACTGTGACTGGTAGCAGCCACGACTATTGAGTCGTTATTCTTTGGGAAAATCATGGTTACTTGTACACCGCGATAAGCGGTCGCACACAAAATGCTGACGAGCGAATAATCAGGCACAAAATAAGGCGTTGAGATAATCAGGGTTCGTTTTGCCTGACCAATTAAGACACCTAAAAATTGTGGCGTGGTGCTGCGTCGTTGGGTAGGACCATCAGAAAAAACCTGTGCAGCAAAGCCTTTTGGCGGCAATGTGACTGGTAAAGGTGGCGGTGATGTTATTGGTAAAGGCTCCTCAGTTTCTGGCTGTGGGGATTTTTGTTGCTTTGGTTGAGGGTCAATAAAATAAGGAAAGCTGTCAAGCGGCGTATCAGGATTTTCAGTCAGCCAATCACTGGCGAACAACATCTGATTCTGTGCCACCACTGGTCCTTCGACTCGCAGCATAATGTCTACCCACGGCGCAAATTTTGGCTTTACACGAAACTCAGGATCGGCGCAGTTGCGACTGCCACAGTAGCCGATTTTGCCGTCAATAACCGTAATCTTGCGGTGATTTCGCAAGTCAATCCGGCTAAACATGAGTACCTTTAAAATATTACTAATTGGTAGGGCAACACTGACTTGTACGCCAGCTTCTATCATTTCCTGCCATATCTTTGAGCCGACCATTTTTCGTGAGCCCATACCGTCAACCATTGCTCGGCATATGACGCCGCGCCTTGCCGCTCGTATGAGCGCTTGAGCAGTATCGATTCCCATACCATCGATTAGCCAAATATAATACAGCACATGAATATGATCGGTCGCTGCATCAAAGTCGGCAATCATACGTTTGCGCGTCTCAGCCGCATCTGCCATTAGCTCTGCGTGATTGCCCACCGTTGTATGATAGCCAGTTGCATTGGCAGAGTAGGCAAAGGCCGCTTGGTATTCAGGTTTGATGGCCTCCGACAAAGCGATGTCATTACCAAGCACTTCAGGACTATGTGCGCTTAATTTATCGATAATTTCTTTACGTTTGCGCGTAAAATCGCGTCCTAGATGCACCTCACCAAACATCCAATAAATTACAACCCCCAGATAAGGCAAAATGAACAATATCACGAGCCAAGCGAGCCGAGCGGGCGAGGTCAGATCATGGCGTGCAAGCACTCGCAAAGAGATCAGTATCAGCAGCATGAAATGAACAGTTAAAAAGATATCCAATAGCATAATGCGCTCCATCATTATTATTTTTATTTGCAGTATTTATCAGTGGTTCTTACTGATTATAACGCACTGTAAAATTACCACCGTTTTGATTGGTAAAAACAGCAATACGGCAACGTTGGAGCGATGATACTTAGCATGAAATATACACCACCATTAATATTCTCCTAACAGCCAGCCACTGACAAAGGCAAAATACTCGCGAAACCAAGCGTTGTAACGAATGGATAAAGGCGTGGGACTGGCGACGGTGATCGGTTGTGTATAGCCCTGATGTCGCGCAATGCTGGCCGCGCGAATGCTATGAAAGTCACTGGTAACGATGGCGATAGGATCAGTGATAGATAGCCCTTTTGCTTCTAACAACGCTCGGCTGTTAGCGAGGTTTTCTTCCGTACTGGTACTTTTACCTTCTTGTAAAATGCGTTCGAATGGCACGCCATGTGCCTCATGCAAATATGTGGCCATGATATCGGCTTCGCTACGTGTACGCTGAAAACCAACGCCACCACTGGTTATCACCAAAGCATCTGGTTGTGTCTCGATAAGGGGCACAGCGGTGTCCAAGCGCTTGGCGAGCGTCGGTGTCGGCTTACCTGCAACCGTGCCAGAGCCTAATATAATAATCGCTGCCACTGTCGGTGCAGGCTGCTTGCTAAGCGCAATCTGCTGTTGTAATGACCAAATAAATAGAGCGAAGCTCAACAACCAAAGTATAAATACAGCCCATAACCCATACCAAAGGCGGTTAAAGCCATAATGTTGGCTACAAAACCTGCGTATTGCATGCCAAAACATCCCATGTATGACAAAAACCATGCCGAGTAAAAAAGGTAAAACCGAGCCGAAATTAACTTTACCGACGACCATCAATGCAGCGCAATCGATGATAAGTATGATGCCGATAACAGATAAGAGGCCACGAGTAACGGAAATTAAACCTTTAGACATAGTGAAAGACGCTTTTATTCAAGTGAATGGAATTTCTGATAGTGGCTTATAAAAGTAGGCGGTAATGAGGTATGTTTTAACCCATTATTAATCTATTTTTAACCTGTCTTTATAAAATATAGTGATTCTGGACATATTGAATGCACAGTTCATGAAACGCTTGTGCTGGCGGTGAGATCGTTTTATTTGCCAATTTAAAAATACCAATTTGTCTGTCTAAGGTAGGTTCAAGTAAGTCGAGCCATACCAATTCTGGCTCATTCGACGGAAAGGCGAGCTTGGGTAAGGTGGTGATGCCAAGATCATTGCGTAATAATGAAAATAAGGAAGTAATATTCTCGACCGTGTAACGCGCATTACGGTTGAGCACCTCGGCTGGGGTGTTTTCGAGCAATCGGCAAGTGCCATTATAAATAAAAGGCTGGGTCATCAGTTGTTGCCATTTAAGCCCTGTTTTTTGATGGTTTCTTGACGGTTTTATTGGTTGATTTAACGAGTTGCTTTTTAAGCAGACCACGCCAATCGGGTCAGATATGAGCAAGGTGAAATCTATATTTGATTGGTCGATACTAGTGCAGTTGCCCAATGCTAAATCGATTTCACCTGCCAATAAACGATTGGCAACACCGATAGAGTTATCATCTATTAGCACAATCTCGACATCAGGATATCTCTTGGAGTACTCAACCAACACACTAGGCAAGAGTTTTGTCACCAGTGATGGCACGCTTGCAATCCTTATTTTGCCTTTATCGCCAGCGGCTGCTCCTTTTAAATCATCCTCTAGCGCTTGATAAATCGTCATAAACTGCTCGATTTTGGGTAAACAAGTCTCTCCAAAAGGCGTGAGTGTTGCTTTATTTCCTCCTTCAAATAAGCGCTGATCTAGTATTTTTTCCAATTCCTTTATCGAGGCAGACAACGCCGCTTGCGAGCGATTGGCGCGATCAGCCGCCGCCCGAAAGCCACCTTCCTCTACCACGCATAAAAAGTGACGTAATTGCTGTAATTTCATACGCTTATTCCTCACCACTATTAATATATAAGATATAGAATATGATAGATTAAATCTATCATATTCTAAATTTAATTAGTTAGATTTATCATTAGTACTTGGGTAGGATACCTCTATAGCAATCGCTGACCAATCATTGATCAAAGGATATGACGACATGACGACTCATTCAACCAAACAAGCCATCAGAACCTCACTTTATGCGTCTAAAGCCCCTTTAGAGTGGGCGATCACTAGCAACGGTACGTTGTACACCGCGCAGATTCCTATCGATGAAAATGGTGATGTGGTTGCAGGTGGTATCGAAGCGCAAACTCGTCAAACGCTAGACAATCTCAAGCACACACTAGAATGTGCCAATGTTGGTATGGATTCGGTACTACAGGTCATGATCTATGTGACCGATCGCGACTATCTAAAAACGGTCAATCAAGTCTACGCCGAATACTTTGAAGCACCATACCCAAATCGGGCAGCGCTGGTGATAGCAGGGCTGGCTCGTGAAGAAATGCTGGTTGAGCTGGTTGTATATGCCGCTGTGCCTTAAAACTAATTTTAATATTCCATCTTTTAATACTTTATCAAGGAAGCTCTTATGTCAGCTCACACAGCCCAACAGATATTGCAGCAAGACCCAACCAAATCACTTTATATCAATGGTGAATGGCAGGCAGGCGTAAATACCGTTGCCAATATTAACCCATCTGATATCACTGACACTATCGGTGAGTTCGCACAAGCCAGTAGCGATCAAGTCAAAGATGCTATCGCTGCAGCGCGCCAAGCTCAGCCAAAGTGGGAAGCAACTCCTTTAGAAAAAAAGCAGTCTATCCTACAAGCGATTGGCGATGAAATGATTGCTCGCTGTGATGAGCTAGGTACGCTGTTGTCTCTTGAAGAAGGCAAGCCGTTTGCGGAAGGTCGCGGCGAGATTTACCGCGCAGGTCAATTCTTTCATTACTATGCCGCTGAAGTATTGCGCCAAATCGGTGATAACGCTGCCTCAGTACGTCCTGGTGTCAAGGTTGAAGTTACTCGTGAAGCGGTGGGTGTGGTCGCGATTATCTCGCCTTGGAACTTTCCAACAGCCACTGCTGTGTGGAAAATCGCGCCAGCGCTAGCGTTTGGTAACACTGTCATTTGGAAGCCTGCGAATTTGACGCCAGCCAGCGCAGTGGCATTGGCTGAAATCATTCACCGTCAAGGTATGCCAGAAGGGACGTTTAACCTACTATTGGGTGGCGGTTCGTCAGTCGGTGATGCGCTCATCAATTCTACAGATATTGATGCCGTTAGCTTTACGGGTTCTGTACCAACAGGTCGCAAGGTCGCTGCTGCGACGGCACCGAACTTTATCCGTTGCCAGCTTGAGATGGGCAGCAAAAATGCCTTGGTTATCGCTGACGATGCCGATTTGCAAGTCGCTATCGATGCGGCAGTGGCTGGTGCGTTTGGCGGTTCAGGGCAAAAATGTACCGCTTCATCACGACTCATCGTAATGGACAGTATTCATGATGCCTTTGTCGAAGGTGTGGTTGCCAAAATGAAAACCTTAAAAGTCGGCCATGCGCTTGATGAAGGTATCTTTATGGGCCCTGTTGTCGATGACAAGCAGCTGGCATCAAACATGGACTGGATCGAAAAAGCCAAGCAATCTGGTGCCAATTTAGCCTTTGGTGGTGAGCGTTTAGAGATGCCGCATGACGGCTACTATATGTCACCGACGTTATTTACCGAGACGGACAACAGCTGGGATATCAACCAAGAAGAGGTTTTTGCTCCGCTGGCTTGTGTCATGCGTGTCAAGGATTTGGACGAAGCGATTGCGATGACCAATGATACGCGCTTTGGTCTGACGGGCGGCATCATCACCCAAAGCTTGCGTAGTAGTGCGATGTTCAAAGAGCAGGTACAAGCAGGTTGCGTGATGGTCAATCTAGCGACTGCAGGAACCGACTACCACGTACCATTTGGTGGCCGTAAACAGTCAAGCTTTGGTCCGCGTGAGCAAGGTCAATATGCTAAAGAGTTCTATACCATCGTGAAGACCGCTTATCAAAAAGCGTACTAGAACTATCTTAACAAGACTGCTCGCCGCTATCGAAGCGACACGGTGTGAAAAAGCACTTAATAGCCAATGATAGCGGCTACTGATAAAAGTATTAAAGGGAATTGATATGTACCAAGACCATATCGTCATTGACGGATTACAGTATAGCTATTGGGATCGTGACTACTTTAAGATGCTACAAGCCAGTGGTATCAATGCGGTACATGCCACCTTGGTCTATCACGAAGATGCCCGTCAGACCATGAGCCGCTTTAGCGAGTGGCACACACGCTTTGAGCAAAATTCAGATCTTATATTACCCGTGTACTCAGTGGCTGATATCAACATGGCAAAAGAGCAGGGTAAAGTGGGCATCTTCTTTGGCGCACAAAACTGCTCGCCAATTGATGACGAAATCGGCCTGATTAGCGTGATGCGCCGCCTAGGTCTATTGATTATGCAGCTGACTTATAACAATCAGAGCTTACTGGCGACAGGTTGTTATGAGCAGAATGACAGCGGCATCACACGTTTTGGTCAGCAAGCCATTGCTGAGATGAATCGTGTCGGTATGATTATCGATATGTCACACAGCGCTGAGCGTTCAACGCTTGAGGCGATAGAAATCTCATCGCGTCCGATATGTATCAGTCATGCCAATCCAACCACGGCTCATGACGCGCTACGCAATAAATCGGATACGGTTATTAGTGCATTAACTCAAGCAGGCGGGTTGCTAGGTTTCAGTTTATATCCGTTTCATTTGCCGAATGGTAGTGATTGTACGCTTGATGACTTCTGTACCATGATTGCCAATTGCGCTGATAAATATGGCGTCGAGCATTTATCCATTGGTAGTGACTTGTGTCTCAATCAACCACAAGCCGTGCTTGAATGGATGCGTAATGGTCGTTGGTCAAAAGCGATGGATTACGGTGAAGGCAATGCCAATAATTCAGGTTGGCCAGATACTTTGCTATGGTTCGCTGGTAAAGACGGTATGGAAAATATCTATAACGGTCTGCTCAAACACGGCTTTAATGAAAGCGATGCTGGAAAAGTCATCGGTCAAAACTGGTTTGATTTTCTTGAGAGTGGTTTAAAGCCTTTAGCTTAAAGGCTCATTCCTAAAGGATAATTCTAGCAAGTCATCGCTAAAAATCGTTATAAGACGACAGACTTTTTATAGCGCATACCCATTTGAAATAGAGAGCTTTGAAATCAATAATATAGTGAGGTTGTCTGGTTATATCCTCATTGCGATACCTCTGATTTAAAACGCAACATTAGCCTTAGCATATGGAGCCACATCATGGCCGATTTAAAGGGACTTAACCAAGGTGAGCAAGGACGCTCAAACGCTGCCAATAGCACAGCGGATAAGGTCAGCGCTGTACCAGCTGCTGCCGATATTGATGCGTTGGGGCTAAAAAACCCTGCCTTTTGGTATAGTGGCGGGTTTATTACGATTTTTGTGCTCATGGCGATTTTTGCAGAAGCACAGTTAGCAACGATTGTGGATGTTGGTTTTAAATGGTCGGCCAATATCTTTGGCCCTTTTTGGCAAATTCTGCTTCTCGCTACTTTCGTCATCGCTTTAGCGGTTGGTGCAGGTCGCACGGGTCGTGTGATTTTGGGCAACTTACCAAAGCCTGAAATGGACAATTTCAAGTGGATGGCCATCCTGTTTTGTACATTGTTGGCTGGCGGTGGGGTTTTTTGGGCGGCGGCAGAACCTATTGCTCATTTCGTGTCAGCGCCTCCTTTATACGGTGAGTCACCAGACTTGCAACAACGAGCATTTAACGCCTTATCACAATCTTTTATGCATTGGGGATTTTTGGCGTGGTCGATTGTCGGTAGTTTGACCGCGATTGTGGTCATGCATTTGCATTATGACAAAGGTTTGCCGCTGAAACCTCGCACACTTCTTTATCCTATGTTTGGTGAGCGCGTACTTACTGGTCAAACGGGCGCGATTATCGATGCTTGCTGTATCGTCGCCGTGGCTGCGGGTACGATTGGCCCTATTGGTTTTTTGGGTCTACAGACCAGCTATGCACTGAATGAATTGTTTGGTATTCCTGATACTTTTGCCACCCAGCTTATCATTATCATATTCGCGATTGTGCTTTATACCTTATCAGCGATCAGTGGTCTTGCTCGAGGCATGCAATTGCTCAGCCGCTTCAATGTCATATTGGCAGTTGCGCTGATGGTCTTTATTTTGATATTTGGACCGACCAATTTTATCGTCAATGGTTATATTCAAGGTGTCGGCACGATGGTCGATAACTTTATTCCGATGGCCACTTTTCGCGGTGATGAAGGCTGGCTTGGCGGTTGGACCGTGTTCTTTTGGGGTTGGTTCTTGGGTTATGGCCCGATGATGGCGATATTTATTGCTCGTATCTCACGAGGTCGTACGATTCGTCAATTGATTACCACGGTTTGTATCATTGCGCCACTCGTTACTTGCTTTTGGTTCACCGTCGTTGGTGGTTCTGGTCTGGCGTTTGAGATTGCCAATCCGGGCAGTGTCAGTAGCGCGTTTGAAGGCTTTAACTTACCTGGTGCACTATTAGCAGTCACCCAGCAATTACCCTTTCCTTTAATTACCTCGATATTATTTCTAATTTTAACCACCGTTTTTATCGTCACGACAGGTGATTCGATGACCTATACCATCAGTGTGGTCATCAGTGGCGAGCGTGAGCCAAATGCCATGATTCGTACCTTTTGGGGCATCATGATGGGGGTAACAGCGATTGTTTTAATCTCGCTTGGTTCAGGTGGCGTGACAGCGTTGCAGTCTTTTATCGTGATTACCGCTGTGCCTGTCTCCTTTATCCTGCTGCCATCGCTATGGAACGGGCCACAAATTGCCCAGCAAATGGCGCGAGAGCAAGACTTGTATCGACCTAATCAGGTAGAGGTAAGACATAAAATTAGCGAAGAAAAACTCGCTAAGGAAAAGCTTACTCAAAAAACTGATTGACTACCAAACGGTCAAGGTCAAAACAACGATCCTCAAAACGGCTGAATACTTATTTACCGATAGATATCATCATTGGCATTATTAACGAAGCTGCTGGCTCAATATATTAGGTAAGGTAGTGAAATTATGAATATGATTCATGCAAATAATGAAAGAATTAATATCAAGCCGCCGCAACTTAGCACTGAATTTCGTACTCGTGACGTGATTATGAATGCAGAAAGGTTGGGCGCGATGCACCAAACTCGCATTAGCTTTGTGCGCACGTTACTGCGTAAGATTGATAGAGAGCAATGGACGCTCAGTACCCATTTGTGGGATTTTGATGAGCAAGGCTATGGCACGGTTATTTATCGCCTCAATACTCCAGAGCATCTGTATCATCTGGTGGTATTTTGTAATGAGCTGGCTGATGAAGAGCGTAATGATAGGGTGATTGCCCAAAAATGGGATGTGACCTTTGGTTTGGTCTTTGGTGAGATAAGTGAGGAATTACTGGGTAATCTACAAGCCAACGTACCGCTGCAAGAAGCAGGTCGCAACTCTAATATGGTGATGGTGCTGGCAAGAGCAAATAAGAGCGTACGGGTCTTTGATCATATCGTTAGCTCACTCGCCGTTGGTCAGCAACCAGATTTAGATATACTTGCGCAAGTGGGTTATATATTGCGCACTACTGCCGTGTATGGCAATGGTAAGTTTGGTATTTATGACTTCAAACCGTTAGATCACAGTGCAGATTTTGATCAATCCTTTCGAGCGCAGATGTGTGCCGTGTATTTGCTGCGTGAGTTTAGCTTAGATTGGGTCGATTATTTGGCAAAGCAAAAAGGCGGTAACAACGCCGCTGTGCTGCATCCAGAGATTAAGCGTTACTTGGGAGTTGGTAACGCCACCGGTCTGGGCATGGCACCGTATCTAATCAACCATCCTTGTGTCGTCGATCAATGGCTAACTACCCGTGAAGAAGCGTTGCAAGTGACACTGATCTGCCAGATTGAACCCAAAAAAACCGTATATTTTGCCAGTTTAATCAAACGTGCTATTCAGCATTTTAGCGAGATTGTCACTATCAATGAGTCGCAAATCAAACTCAATGAAGCGGTCGTTGCAGAGTTAGCCGTATTACAAAATACTTTGATGGCAACCATTAATCACTACAGTACATGGGCGGAGTTCTTACAAGCTCACCATCATCTAAGCCTTGAGAGCCAAGAGGTGATTATCTCTTGCTTGATGGAACTCTATCCTGAGCGTGTCGATGAGTTTCAAGAAAAAATAAATGCCGATGAAACGCTATCGTTACCGAAAGGCAAGGTGATCCAAGATTTAATCGATGTATTAGAGCTACATTATCAGTGGGCGATTAATATTGATTTTAGCCAGCCCGATAATAGCTATTGGTTTTGGTATCGTTCGGTGGATAAAGAAGAGCCAAGGATGGGCGTGCGCGGGCAAGAACCGGGTGCTGATCGTGAGCTTGCATTAGACATCGCACGGCAAGCGAATAAGCTGTATCTCGCGTTGAAACCCACCGATCCAAAGCAGCTCATTTCAGAGTTCATCTTAAATCAGCCAAAATATCGCTCGATTGCGCGCCGCGTTTGGACGATGGGAAATAAGCCACTGGGCGATATTCAGATGAATGTCTTGCATAAAACCGCATTACCCATGCACCTGTTACGGTGTAAATTATCGATGTTTGGGGCAACCAAGTTCGATCCCAGATCAGATCGCTGGGTGCGGATCACCTTGTTTCAAGGTGCGCCTTTGTTTGCAGAAGTGCATAGTGATGAATGGCTGTTTCCTTTATTACCCGATTTATCAAAAGAGCAGGGAGGTTTGACTCATGATCGTATCGCATAATGAAATCGTGACGATAGTACACAAAGCCTTTACTGGGATGCACCGAGAAGTAGGCGAAGCGGATGTGATTGCTACTATGGTTGCTGAGTTACAGATGGCGGGCTTGGACGGTATCAGACACTTTAACAATGCCAGTCCGTATATCTTAACTGAGCACGATACGCCAATCGATATCGTCCATCAACAAGACGGCGCTATTCGTTTAGATTTGCATGGTAGCAGCTTGGCTTGTCACTTGCCGACTATCATTGACTATGCTCTGGAAAAAATGGGTGATTTGGCGCATTTTCATATTTATTTACAGAACTGTCATAACCGCTGGTTGGCTTATAGCGAGCTGGTGGGGCTGGCTGCCAAAGGCTTTGCTTGTCTGGCTAAATGGGACAATGGCTCTGTGCCCAAGCATACATTATTTACGTTAAATCAAGGTTTTGTGTATCCTGATTTATACTTTTTTGACCAAGCACAAGCCAATTATAATACCAATGATATGATTATTGAAATTGCGACCCAAAATTTTGATATTGAACAGGACATACAGCATTTCAATCATAAAATATCGACAGATGAGCTATTTGAAACCCATCAGCGCGCATGGAAAGAAGGCATCTATGTCGACGATGAGCAGTGGGCGATACTCAAAAAAACGGCTGCGGCGATGTTGGTAGAAAATAGCGAAACATCAAGTAAAGGTGCGGGAGGGGCGTAAGCGAGAGGAATGTAATAAATAAAAGGTTACAAAATGACATAGGCAAATAGATTAAGCCAAAAAGAGGTTTGTAATTAAAAATTTCAGAAAGTATTTTGGATTAAAAGGTATTTCGGAGTTGTTTGAACAGATGGGAAAAGCTAGAGGCTTTGATTAAGCAGAATAAGATTGGCGGTGAAGGAGGGATTCGAACCCTCGATACGCTATTAACGCATACACACTTTCCAGGCGTGCGGTTTCAGCCACTCACCCACTTCACCGTTTTTAGACGGCTTAGTATAGCGGATACTGTCTAGAATGTCACGACTTGCACCTTATCTTTCTTTATTTACAAACGCCTGCTACGATAGCGTATACGTAATGACAAGTATAGATGGTTGAAAGTTGAATGATAAGTTTCGGTAGGCTCAATGCCCGTTTGAAAAACAGTATTACAATGACCGTGATGGCGGTGGTCGTAAGCATAACTTCAGCGCATGCTGATGACTTTACTCAGTGTAGCGAGTCTTTTTATGGCGGTGTCTATCCTGAGTTTATTAATACCAAGCTAAGCAACAAAACCCAAGCTTTATGCATGGATGGTTTTGCCGTTATGTATTCTGGCGTATCGCGTACACCGCTTTGGTCGGCAGAATATTTGGATCGCAAGCGTTTACAACAAGCCAAAGAAATCGATCGTGAAGACAGCTTTCATGAAGAAAGTAGGTTACCAAAATCCGCACGTGCTTCATTGTCCGACTATTCAGGCTCTGGCTATGATCGCGGGCATTTAGCGCCCAATGCCGATATGGCGAATCGCAGTCAACAATATGATAGCTTTAGTCTTGCCAATATCGCCCCGCAGTCACCGCGCAACAATCGCTATATCTGGCGTAATATTGAATCAGCCACTCGCTATTTGACCCAGCAATATGGAGAGGTTTATAGCATTACTGGAGTAGCCTTTACTGGAAAAACAACCAAGCAATTGGCAGATCGTGTACTGGTGCCCAGCCATTTTTTCAAAGCCGTCTACATACCAGCGATTAATCAAGCAGGGGTCTATTATGCACCCAATGATGAGTCAGAGCGCATAGAGGTTATTAGTGTTGATGAACTCTCGACCAGGATTGGTATCGATGTGCTGCCCGTCTTGGATGCCAAAACCAAAACACAGGCATTTGATCTGCCATTAAAGGCGGGTGAAAGCTCCGAGTTGCCGGATGAGCCAACAGAAGAGCCGGCTTGGATGCTGTTTGTTTGGGCGATTCTTGAGTGGGTAATCGCCCAATTGCAAGCATAATGCCTTTATGACACGAGTCTATATATAATAAAAGGTACAAAAAATCCAAAAATTACGCAAGATATTGTTAATAAAAAGGAGAATCAAATGATTGATCCATTTGCCAATGACCACCAAAGCATGCAAATTGGTGAGCTGGTCATCGAAAACCAAACAGATAAAATTATTATATATGGCGATATTGATTTGACTCTTGATGCTACTGGATATGAGCAAGCACAACAGTTACATGAACTAACAAGCAAGATTATTCAGGCATTTGAAAATAATTCCATTTACAATAATAGTCAGCATAAGTCAAAAGAAAAAGATGACCGGTTGGATAAAAATATTGACAATCCTTTTTTGTAACTATTTGATATAGTTCAATTTTTATAGAAATAATAAACTATAAAAAAATTACTAGGCAAAAGCTTAAAATTGCTTATAATGAGTCAAGACATCGCTTATGTCGTATAAAATTTTGATGAGCAGTTTTTTTAGATGCGCTAACCACTCCCAAAGAGTAGAAAGTCGCATAGCTGTTAATAGGGATTTTAGCGAAGGATAAGCCTAGGAGATCAGAAACATAACGTTTCGAGTAATCATTGTATGAAGGGAATCAGTCTATGAAATTATTTACCAAAACCACTCTAGCTGTTGCAGGTATCAGTTTAGCAAGCATGGCATTCGCCGCTGATCCTTTGGCCAATACCACGTGGCAGACATTTGATGAAGGTAAGCCAAAAGGTACCGTAAAGATTACTGAGTCAAACGGTGTACTAACAGGTACGCTTATCGCTACCAACTCAGCCAAAGGCAAAAAGCACGTTGGTACGACCATTATTAAAGGTTTAAAGTCTGATGGTGGTGGCAAATATAGTGGCGGTACGATCACTGATCCTGAAAAAGGCAAAGACTATCGTATGACCGCAAATTTGAGTGGCAACACCTTAAATCTAAAAGGTTATATCGGTCCATTCTCACGCAGTCAAACGTGGAAAAAGAAATAAACCGATAGTTTATTTTTAGTATTAGACCTAATATTTATAAATAAAAATCCCGCAATACCTTTTGGTAATGCGGGATTTTTAGTACATATATTTGAATATTGGCTGAAGAGCTTATCTCACAAATTCTGGATATGCTTCCATACCACACTCTGCTATATCCGCACCTTCATACTCATCTTCTTCAGAGATACGCAGACCAATCACTAATTTGATAACTGCCCAGGTGATTAAGCTGGCGATAAATACCCAAGTAAAGATAGTGGCTGCACCAGCAATCTGACCTACGAACGATGCTGCTGGGTTGGTAATTGGTACGATAAGTAGACCGAACAGACCGACTACACCATGCACTGAGATAGCACCCACTGGATCATCTATTTTTATTTTATCCAATGCTAAGATAGATAGCACAACGATAACGCCAGCGATCAAACCAAACAGTGTTGCTTGTAATGCAGATGGGGTTGAGGGTTCTGCTGTGATAGCGACTAATCCTGCGAGTGCACCATTTAAGAGCATGGTTAAGTCAGCTTTGCCAAAGATGATGCGTGCTATTATTAAAGCACCAATTGCACCGCCTGCCGCTGCTGCATTGGTATTCAAAAACACCATAGCAACCGAGTTAGCACTGGCAATATCACCCAGTTTTAGCACCGAGCCGCCATTGAAACCGAACCAACCCATCCAGAGAATAAGTGTTCCAAGCGCTGCCAGTGGTAAGTTGGCACCTGGAATGGCGCGTATTTCACCATTAGGGCCATACTTGCCTTTACGTGCACCTAATAATAATACCCCTGCTAATGCAGCCGCAGCACCCGCCATATGGACGATACCAGAACCTGCAAAATCAGAAAAACCCATGTCGCCTAAATTGAACATACCAAATACATCATTGCCACCCCACGTCCAGCTACCCTCTAATGGATAAATGACACCAGTCATCACCACAGAAAATAATAAGAACGACCACAGCTTCATGCGCTCAGCCACCGCTCCTGAAACGATCGACATACAGGTTGCAACAAACACCACTTGGAAGAAAAAATCAGACGCAGCGGAGTAAACAGAGTCACCGTCAAAGCCGTTTTCAGCGGAGGCTGCTAGAGCATCTGCTACCAGCGTTTCATTACCCGCGATACCGCTCAAGAATAGGTTGCCACCATACATAATGGCATAGCCGCATATCATGTACATGGTACAAGCGGTGGCAAAAAGTGCGATATTTTTGGTTAAAATCTCAACGGTGTTTTTTGAGCGGACGAGTCCAGCTTCTAACATGGTGAAGCCTGCTGCCATCCACATGACGAGCGCCCCGCACATTAAAAAGTAAAATGTATCAAGTGCGTACTGGAGCTCGAAGATTTGATTTTGCATGTTAATTCCCCCTTGAATTGATGCAATACAGCTATCGGTATGATCTATAAATCTGTGTCTATATGGCCTTGCGCGTTAGATAGCGTCAGGGCCTGTCTCGCCCGTACGAATACGAATAACTTGCTCGAGTGCAGTGACAAAGATTTTGCCGTCACCAATCTTGCCCGTGCTAGCGATGCGAGTGATGGCTTCGATAGCAGGTTCGACCATCTCATCAATAACAGCCACTTCGACTTTTACTTTAGGTAAGAAGTCCACCACGTATTCTGCGCCGCGATAGAGTTCTGTGTGACCTTTTTGGCGACCGAAACCTTTGACTTCAGTAACAGTGACACCTTTAACACCGATGTCAGAAAGCGCTTCACGTACATCATCGAGCTTAAACGGTTTTAAGATCGCAGTGATTAGCTTCATAAAATATTCCTTATTTGTGTGATGCCGCAGGTTGATCGAAGCATTGTGGTGCATCGTATCGCTGCCATGCTTACTATTAGTCATTCAAGAACTGTGCCAATTTACTCAAGGGGGATAGGTAAGATTGGATTTGTTTGTTCAAAAACAGCCATAGTTATGGCAAAAAATACTGGTTATGCTGCAATGGTATAAACCATCGTTATGAGCATAGAGAATGCGAATTAACCTTTAGCGTTGAACTGACGAAAACTTTATTATAACCAACTTTTTAGGTGCTTGGGGAGACCATCCATCTATTTCCTGTGATGATTTGCTAACCTAGTTTGGTATATGAAACGAATCACTTGAGGAGAAAGTAGGGAAAATTGTGTGATACGGCACGCGGCAGAGCTTAACATGGATGTATAGGCTCTGCGCTCAAAGAGAGAGGGGTGGCTGCGTAGATCGGCTAGAGCCTATACCTTTGGGAAGAGTAGGTAGGGGGTTTTGGTGCTACCGAGCAGCTTTTTTGTGTCGCTACCTTTTAGAAGTTCACGCAGACGAGATTGGCCAAAAGCACCGGTCATCAGCATACCGATATCATTTTCATTTTGATAATAATTCAAAGCCGAAGTGACATCGCGGCAGTCCAGCAATGCTTTTTTAGACTTGATGCCTGCTTGTTTGAGCCGCGCATAAGCTTCGCGTAGCGCATCGCAATTTTCAGAATTTTCTTTACCGACCATCACGATATGAACGGTTAATGCGCGAACCAGTGAGGTTTTGCAGAGCCAATTGAGCAATTTATGAGATGTTGGACTGTTGTCAAAAGCAAACAACGCGGTCGTAGGGGGCAAAAATGGTGCATGAGTCACCAAAATGGGGCAGTGACTGACTCTAATTAACTGGCTCAATGTCGATTTGCAGGTGACATTGTGACCTATAACGATCAATTGTGCTTTGTCATCGACGTAATCGATACTTTCATTGAGGTGTTCATGGCGATGCAGGGTATAGGTTTTTAGTTTTTGTCGCTGCTGTTCGCAATAGGTGGTGGCTTGATGAAGTAAAAGCTTGCCTTGGGCTTTTAGCTCACAATTACTCAAGTGCTCCTTGGTGGTGAATTGCTCAAGCAGCATGTTTTCATCATCGATATTCAGGCACCCTGAATAATTCACAGCCGCTTTTTGTTGCAAGCTCGGTACAGAATGCAACAGTCCAACAGGTGCTTGTAGACGAGTCGCGGCCCACATGCTGGCTTCTAACACTGCTTGCACGTGGTCTGGGCAGTCCAAGCAGGCAATCACACTATCTGGTTTTAAATTACTCATAAGACCACCACATTATTCCAATATTAAAAAGACAGAATAAAAAGACAGCTGCTTGGCTCAAGGATGGGGCAATAATGCTTATGCCCAACCCTTTGTACCAATGCAGCTGTTTATTCAACTGTCTATTTATGAGCGGTTAATCAATATTAACTCAATAAATAGACGTGGCTTTGTTTAATCCAATAAGCCAATATCTCGGCGATCGTGGATAGAGAAGCGATCAATCAGTGTTCGGCTCGCATTATTGAGTCCCACCACTTTGACATCAATGCCCTCACGTTGCAAGCGCATGACCAGTTTGTCCAAGGTGTCTACGGCACTGACATCCCAAAAATGCGCTTGGCTGACATCAATTTGAATACTATCTAAAGCTTCTTTGGTATCGAAGCTGTTTAAGAACTGGGTCGTAGAAGCAAAGAATACTTGTCCTTGTACATAATAATAACGGGTATTAGTACTCTCATCATACTCACTAAATACCGTTAAGAATTGACCAATTTTATTGGCAAACGCCAGCGCTGATAGCAGCACGCCCACGCCCACGCCATAAGCTAGGTTGTGCGTAAATACTGTGGTCAAAACAGTCGCTAGCATGACAATATTAAATGACATCGGATGCGTTTTAAATTCGCGAATAGACTGCCAGTTAAAAGTACCAATGGAGACCATAATCATCACAGCGACCAGTGCCGCCATGGGAATTTGACTGACCCATTCACTTAAAAACACTACCATAATGAGCAGTACGATACCTGCCATCAAAGTAGACAGACGCGTACGTCCGCCAGATTTGACGTTGATCATAGATTGACCAATCATGGCACAGCCTGCCATGCCACCGAAGAAACCTGATACGACGTTGGCAATCCCTTGACCGCGACACTCGCGGTTTTTATCGCTTGGCGTATCTGTCAAATCATCGACGATAGTCGCTGTCATCATCGATTCTAATAAACCAACGATGGCAAGTGCGATAGAGTACGGCGCGATGATCAGTAAAGTATTTAGGTTCAAGGGAATGTCAGGTAATAAGAACATTGGTAATGAATCAGGCAAATCGCCCATACTGCCGACATTACGAATATCGAGATTCATGTACATCGCGACAGCAGTCAAACCAACGATACAGATCAGCGGTGACGGAATCACGCGACCGATTTTAGGAATCAGCGGAAACAAGTAGATAATCGCTAAACCCGCCGCTGTCATGATATAAACCGTCATGCCAACGCGCTCAGTCATTGGGTTAAGCTCAGGCAGCTGGGCAGCAAAGATCAATATCGCGAGCGCATTGACGAAGCCAATGACTACCGAACGCGACACAAAGCGCATCAAATTACCGAGCTTTAGAATACCCATTATAATCTGAATCCCACCGCACAATAAGGTGGCAGCTAGCAAATACTGCAAACCATGCTCGGCGACTAAGTCAACCATCACCAATGCCATCGCCCCAGTTGCTGCCGAAATCATGCCTGGACGACCACCGACGAAACTGATCACGACCGCGATACAAAATGAGGCATACAAGCCGACTTTTGGATCAACACCCGCGATAATAGAAAAGGCAATGGCTTCAGGAATCAGCGCTAAGGCAACGACCAAACCAGATAAAACGTCGCCGCGAACATTGGAAAACCACTCGTCACGTAAGTTATCAATAAAAGATGTCATAAGTAAACTGCATAGGGTTAGAGGCAAAAAAAGTAATCATTACTCATTCATAAAATGATCGCATCGCTATAAAAGTAGCTATTCGTCTTTCTTTTACGGCAACATGTGCTGTGTCATATTGCGGTATTGAGTTATTAAAGGTCAGTAATAAGTAGGTCTACTGAATTACTTACTGGTATCGCTAATACGCTCACCAATAATTGATACGATGATAAATTCAGTGAGACTACCTAAAAAAATAGTTAAAATAAGGTGCTTAAAGCAGGGCATTTATAAGAGCACCTACAATAACGAATAGCGTCAGCAATGATATGCTGCGGTAGAGGGTAATAAATAATCTATCAAATAAAAATAGCCGCTCGACATGACCAGTCTATAGTAGTAACTTTGCCAAACAGAAGTGACAATAGCGTGCTAACTGTGACAACATGCTAAACTAAAATGCTTGGGTAAATACCCAGTCACTTACAGATTAAGGCAACTATTATAGCATTAGCCACTTAATATAAAAACAGGCGCATAATAGCACATCGTCATAAAAAACCAGTACCGAAATCTGAACGATACCGTTATGATGCGTCTCATCTTGATGGCATCATTTTGCTTCTTTATATACTAGTTTTGTTTGATGCCATTTTGCTCGTCCAACAGAAGGAATAAATATGACCACCAACCCTGCAACAGATGCCTTACTTCACAAAGGCAGTGGTCTACAAGTCGTGGTCGGTTTGGGACAATCTGGATTATCAGTTGCGCGCTATTTGGCCAATCAAGGCTATCAGGTTGCTGTTACTGATGCTCAGGTGACACCTAGCTTAGCAGATCAACTACCCGCTGAGATTAGTATTCGCCAATTTGGTGAGATTGACGCAGAGCTCTTGCAGCAAGCGGCACGTATTATTATAAGTCCCGGTATCTCACTTGCTACCGAAGCTGTCGCCGCTGCCCGTCAAGCGAATATTCCCGTGGTTAGTGACATTCAGCTATTTTGTGAGGCTTGTACCGTACCGATAGTGGCGATTACTGGTTCTAATGCTAAGAGCACCGTGACCACCTTGGTCGGGCAAATGGCCGCGGATGCTGGTGTCAATGTCGGTGTCGGCGGTAATATTGGCGTGCCAGCGCTGACCTTGCTTGATAATACTGATATGGAACTGGCGGTGCTTGAGCTGTCGAGCTTTCAGTTAGAGACAGTGACCAATTTGGGCGCGCAAGTGGCAACCGTTCTAAATATGTCACCTGACCATCTAGATCGCCACGGCGATATGCTGGGCTACCATCAAGCCAAGCATCGTATCTTTCAGGGTGCTAAGTCCGTGGTTATCAATCGCGAAGACGCCTTGACGCGTCCGCTAGTGGCTGATAATTTGCCAAGAGTGAGTACCGGTATACATGCTCCTGATAAAGGTCAATATGGTCTTATTACTACTCCTGAAGGCCAGATTTATCTTGCCCACGGTACAGAAAAACTACTGTCGGCAGATAAACTGTTGATTAAAGGTCGTCATAATCTGCTCAATGCACAGGCAGCCTTGGCATTAGGCGAACTTGCTGGTTTGCCATTGGGCAGTATGTTAAATACCTTACAGCAGTTTACTGGACTTGAGCATCGTTGCCAGTATGTGGCAAATGCTGCAGACATTGATTATTTCAATGATTCAAAAGGCACCAATATCGGCTCAACGATGGCAGCTATCGAAGGGCTGGGCGCAGTCTACGCGCCAAAGGACGGTAAACTACTATTGATTTTGGGTGGACAAGGTAAAGGTCAACAGTTTGGTGAATTGACGCCGTTTATCAATCAGTATGTTAGCCAAGTACTGTTTATTGGTGAAGATGCGCCGCTGATTGAACAGCATCTGCGCGCGGCTAAGATAAGCGCCGATGTGGCGTTACATCAATGCCAAACTTTAGAAAATGCCTTTACAACCATTCAACAAGTCACGACAAGCAGCCTATCGCAAGTGCAAGCGGTGCTATTGTCACCTGCTTGTGCCAGCTTTGATCAATATAGTGGCTACGCAGCTCGCGGTGAGCATTTCAGTCAGTTGGTTGGTCAATTA
Source organism: Psychrobacter immobilis (assembly GCF_904846065.1). Lineage (NCBI taxonomy): Bacteria > Pseudomonadati > Pseudomonadota > Gammaproteobacteria > Moraxellales > Moraxellaceae > Psychrobacter > Psychrobacter immobilis. The sequence continues at coordinate 14,831 of NZ_CAJGZV010000002.1, read as the reverse complement.
GCAACTGAGTCGTCAGATATGATGACTGCGGAATAAAAGGTTTGGTGATTTAAGCCTTTGCATGATAAGTGCTTAGCGAATCTCAGCATTTAATAAAGAACTCATGTATTTAATAAAGAACTCATGTATTTAATAAAGAACTCATGTATTTAATAAAGAATAAGGGCAATGCAATAGGATTGCCCTGAATTGACTTTTACGACGCGCGCGCATTTTCTGTATAAATGATTGTTTTGCTTATAGATTGCTGCTACTGTCAATCATAGCCAGTCAGCAACATGAATGGTCAGCTTATTTGCTTAGTAATCTGTCTGGTACTGTCTATTTTCTATTTTTTAAACGGTGGCGTTTAATAGACGCCGTGTTTTTTCGTTCGTTAGTGTATATAAAATTATGGCGCTCTCTTCTATTTTTCGTTCCTCGTCCCAACCGAAGCAAGCATCTGGCTCAGATGGTATTCTTTCTATGCCGTCAGCACGCGCCATTCTCCTATCGAGTGTTGGCTGTATGTTGGTGCTCAGTTTATTGATGGTGGCTTCTGCTTCTATTCCTTTTGCGCTCAGTCGCGGCATGACAGAGCTGCACTTTTTCAAAAACCAGCTGCTGTATATGATGATCGGTTTGACGGTCGCTACGGTTTCTTATTACAGCGTGTCTTTGCGAACACTATATAAGACTGAAACCCAATTTATCTTATTGGGTATCACTGGCATGCTGCTAGTGGCAACCTTGTTTAGTACGCCTATTAACGGCTCCAAGCGTTGGCTGAACCTAGGGGTATTTAATTTTCAGGTGGCAGAGTTGGCCAAGTTGGTGATGATTGTCTTTGTCTCTGATTTTGTGGTGCGTCGCTCTTTTGAAGTTCGTAACGGCTTAGACGGTTTTTTGCGGATTATGTTGGTGGTGGCACTCATCACCATGCTGCTATTGTCACAGCCAGATTTTGGTTCTTTTGTCGTTATTTTAGGTACCATCTTTGCGATTTTCTATATCGCTGGTGCGCCTTACAAGCACTTTTTAGCACTGGGCGCGGCAGCCATTGGTGGTGCGGTCTTGATGGTGACGACAGCGCAGTACCGATTGGTACGTGTGATGTCATTTATGGATCCGTTTGATGATGTGCAAGACACGGATTATCAGTTGGCACGCAGTTTGATTGCCTTTGGTCGTGGACAGTTTACAGGTGTTGGTTATGGTGAGAGCGTACAAAAACTGTCGCATTTGCCTGAGGCACATACTGATTTTCTATTAGCCATTACAGGTGAAGAGTTAGGCTTTGTTGGGGTTACCATGGTATTGGTACTCGAAGCGTTGATTATCGGTAGCGCGATGCGTATCAGTTATAACGCGCTCAAACGTCGGCAGATGCGTATGAGTTATACCGCCTTTGGTATCGGTGTGGTGTTCATAGCGCAGACAATTATCAATGCGGCGATGAATATGGGCGCGATTCCAACCAAAGGATTGACCATGCCATTCTTCAGTTATGGCGGCTCATCAATGTTGATTAGTTTGGTAATGGTTGCATTATTGCTAAAAATTTATAAAGAAAGCCCTGAAATCGAAAAAAGCCAATGCCGTTATTATTGATAGGTTGAGCATTAGTTATAGGCTCGATGCATCATGACTGGCATTATCCAAAGAAGCGTCGCTAAATAGTGGCGCTTTTTGCTAGCTGATTCTTATCCACTGTGCATATTTAACTGTTGCTTGCCTTGTAACGACGTACTGTCCCATTGAGCAATGGCTTGCTTTAACATACGAGTAGGTGTGTCTCTATCGACGGCTGGTTGCTGTAATAGTTGTAAAGCATCGGCGATAAGTTTACTTGGATCCCGTGTATCAATGGGTTGTGCTAGGTTTTGCTTGGAGAGTTTTTGTCCATCACCATGACATATCAGTGGCAAGTGATACCAGTGATCGATGGCAGGTAAGCGTGCGGCATCCATGATGCTGATTTGCGCTGTCGTCATGGGTAGGATATCTAGACCGCGCATAATATGTGTCACCTGTTGCAGTCCATCATCAAGGCTGGCAGCCAAAATATAATTGATCATACCATCTTGGCGACGCACCACCATATCACCCAATGTCTGCTGAGGATTATCCCACTGCAATCCTTGAATACCGTCGTTAAAACCAATCTTATAATTCGGTAGCTGTATGCGTAGCTTATGTTGCTCTCTATCAAGGTCAGCGCTGACACAGCAGCGTGGATAACGTTTCCTGTTTGGTTGCAATGGGTTAGCATCATAAGCTGGGCTCAGCTCTTCTTGCGCCCAGTATTGCTCCAAGTCTTTACGCGAGCACTGACAGCCATAAGTGAGCGGATGCAGGGCTGAGTGTAGATAATCATTATAAATATCAATACGCTCAGATTGATAAATGATATCACCGTCCCAGTACAATCCAAGCGCTTCCAAATCAATCAAAATTTGCTCAGTAAATTGCTGATCACAGCGTTCGGTATCAGTGTCTTCAATACGCAGTAGCCATTTACCACCAATGGATTTTATATGGCAAAAGCTGGCAAGCGCAGTCGTCAATGAGCCAAGATGCAGTTCACCAGTCGGTGAGGGAGCAAAACGACCAATCGGCTGTACTGGTATGATTGGAGTGGGCATAGGAATAAGGTTAGTTTTCAAAGTAGGAAATTATCGGTAAAAAAGGTAGAAGATAGAATAATAAATATATCCGTAAAAAGATATTTGTGAAATGAGTCTGTTTTGTTAGCAAATCAATATGAGCAAGCTTAAAGCTCTGTATCAGCCATGATTTATTGACTAAAAACCAGCCAGCTAAAACGCAATAAGCGACCATGTTATGGTCGCTTATGCTTACATTCTACTATTGAGATGAATCGTAATTCGCTTAAGCGCCTTGATTTTGGCGTTCTTTAATCTCAGACAGGGTTTTACAATCGATACACTGGGTAGCCGTTGGGCGCGCTTCGAGACGACGCAGACCAATCTCTACGCCGCAAGTTTCACAAAATCCATAATCATCATTTTCAATTTCTGACATAGATTTATCGATTTTGCGAATGAGCTTACGTTCACGGTCACGCGTACGCAATGCGAGGGCAAACTCTTCTTCTTGGGTGGCGCGATCATTGATATCTGGCATAGCACTGGACTCGTCTTGGATATAAGTCTTGGTGCGATCCGCTTCGCCAATCAGTTGGCTCTTCCAATCCAATAATATAGCCTTAAAGTGCTCTAACTGCGCATCAGACATGTACTCTTCGTCTTTGGCAGGCACATAAGGAGTAAACTTAGCTTCACTCGGATTCGTGGTCAGGGTGCTCATATGGGTATCCTACTTTTTTCAAATTAATTCAATAAAACGACGTATCAAAAGACAAGACGCTATCAATGTCATAAACGCTATAATTTGTCCCTTTATAAAACGTTTTACCACTTGGTAACACAAGTAACACAGCGGATCTAATAGTACAGTTATCTTGATATGCTTAAAGCAATCTATCAATGGTCGGGTATATGGTTATGCATATTTTTATTTAAATAGCGTTGTCTTAATAATGCGACAAATCACTGACTGTGAAGACTTAGCTGTGATCGATTTAGCCATCCTAGCTATTATAATTCTACCTAATACCAGATACTAGGCAGTCCTCATTTCGTTTTATACGTTGTATCATTGTTTCTGACAATAATGAAGTCATTTTTCATCATCATGTCGCTTTTACCGTGCCAGTCATTGTATTCTGAACTCAGAAATATCAGTCAATAGCTTGAGGTATAAGGGCTCACATCAATATTGGTGTCAATAAATCTGGGCGTCAAGTATCCAGTCTTTCTACCCAGCTTGCAACCTTTCCATTGTTGGCTAATTGCAACCAACGGTAACCGGGCGGGACGCTTTTATCATAGGAGAAATCATTCTCATAAGGCTTGAACTGGTAGCAAGTAGATGGCGTACTATAGACTGTGACTCCTTGACGATGGCGGACCTGCTCTTGGTGCGTATGACCACTGATAATGACCTTGAGATGGTCAAATCCTAACAGATGCTGCCAAAAGGCCTCACTATTCTCTGCCATATGTGTGTCAATCCAGTCAGAGTCTACGGGAATGACGTGATGATGTAGAGCAATCAGCGCAGGCTTATCACAAGCATCGAGTCTCTCGCATACCCAGTCAATATCGGTAGGCGTTATCTCGCCCGCGACTTTGCCCGTGATGGATGAGTCTAATAACAACAGCTGCCAACGATCAGTCTCAATGACATGCCGGCTTAGCAAACGCGGGTCAGCAGGTTGAGCAATCAGTTCGCGCTCAAAGAATGGTAAGTCACTGCCTATTTCATCCGTCACATCATGATTGCCTGCGATACAAGCAAAAGGAATATGGGTCGCTTGCAATACCTCAAAAATATGATCATAAATAGCGGGTTTGACTTCATTGACTAAGTCGCCAGTCACGATAATCAAATCGCAGCGAATGTCGCTACTCAATGCTTGCTGTAGTACTGTTTCAAAGCACTGCTGACAGGCAGAGGCTTCGCTATTGTTAGTATCGCCATCAACACTAGAAGAAACAGGCGTTGATAAATGCAAATCTGTGATTTGTAGTATGTTTACCTGTTCATCTGGTGTGCTAATGTTATTAACAGGATAGCTTAGCATTGGGTCAGTCCCCCATCGAATCGAAACAAGTGATGCTGTTAAAACGAATGATAGATAAATGGATGTCCTGCATCGAGTAGACTAATGAATTTTGGTCTGACCAATATGTTTTTTGGCTTGACGCCGCTAGTATGTCGATGATATTAGGGCAAGTTTATAACATAAAGTCAATGAAAGCTCTATCATATTGATGAAATAAAGTTGGATAAGAGGATAAAAAAACCAGCGGCTTTATGTGAACCATAATGTGTCTAACGGCGCGCTGACCAAATTTTTTCAGTGCTGAGCTTTGAGAAAATCAGCGCGATAAAAAATAAAATGGCTAATATTAATACGATAGCAAGTCCTGTCTGAATATCTAGCCAGATGCTTCCCCAAACGCCTAGCGTCACGCCAAGCTGTGCGATCAGTAGCGATATAACGACCATTTGTTTTGGCGATGATGACCATAAACGTGCCGTTAATGCTGGTAATACCAATAAACCGCTGATTAGTAAACTACCAACCGCTTGCAGGGCAATCGCACAAAATCCCGCCAATACGCCCATAAAAAACAGCCGCTGGCGTGTCGGATTAACACCTTGAATACGCGCCAGTGCTTCATGAGTGGCAAGCTTAATTTGTGCAGGCCATATATACATAAGTAGACCGAGCCCTACCAACACGCTACCGGCAAGTAAGGGCAAGTCTGCCCAATCAAGCTCTAGCAAATTACCAAACAAAAACCCCAGTACGTTTGCTTGTTGGTCAGTCAACTGGGTCAAAGCCAATAAGCCTAAGCATAATAATGACACCGCCACGACCGCCAAAACCGCATCGACAGGCAGGCGCTCATCATCGATTAATACCAGCCCTAGCACTACCATGACGCTGACCAAGGCAATGCCAATGCCCATAGGTAATTGCCACCATACTGCTAAAGCCACGCCAAGCAAGGTACCATGTGCTAAAGCATCAGCAAAAAAGGCCATGCGTCGCCACAAGACTAAGCAACCTAAAGGCGCTGATAGTAACGCTAAAATACTGCCAGCGATCCAAGCGGGGGCAATGATGGCTAACCAAGCAGTCATAATAAATATCCGTAAAAGTTTTTATAAAGCTCAACGCTCGATATGTGTTTGATGTATCAAGCTTCGATATATTTTATATTTGTGAATGTTCAACGCGCCTTAATGATTATAATTCGCTTGGGGCGTGATGCTCACAGGCATGTGGTTGATGCACATAAGGCTGCTCATAATGATGCCCAAATAGCTTTTGAAACTCACTACTAATGGCAAGCTCGCTTGGTTGTCCCTCACAGCAAATATGCTTATTAAGACAAATCACGCGTCGACTGCCTTTCATGACCCAATGCAGATCATGCGATACCACCAGCATGGCACAACGCAAAAACTCTGGCAGCTCATCAATAAACTGATAGAGCCAAACTTCAGTATCAGGGTCCAGTCCTTGCATCGGCTCATCTAAAATCAATAAGTTGGGTTTGTCTAACAATGCGCGCGCGAGCAAGACTCTTTGTGTCTCACCACCCGACAGGTGCAGCATTTGTCGCGATAGTAAGTGCGTCAATGACAAGTTATCAAAGATAAATTGACGCTGCTCAGACGTTAAACGCCTTTTATCCGCTTGTGCCAATAAATCGCAGACTCGTAATGGCAATATCGGCGGTACAGCAAAGCGCTGTGGCACATAGCCAAGCTGTAACTTTTGATGAGAGTTAATGTGCCCTTTAGTTGGCTCAATCAATCCCAAGATAAGTTTAACCAACGTTGACTTACCAGCGCCATTAGGTCCAATAAGACTGACTGTTTCATTAACCGCAATGTCAATATCAATATGTGAGAGTAAGCGTTGATGCCCAATGTCGTAGCTGACATCGCTTAGGCTCAGCAGTTTACTCGCAGTGTTAATGGTGTTGCCATCAACAGCGGAAAAGTTCGGTTGATTAGACGGTGAGGTAGACAGGCTCATAGTATGACAACCAATAAGTGAATAAGTAATACAAATAAAAAACGGATGACAAAGACTTACGCTTCAGTGGTTAGGGTGTGTTACTGGCACGCTTGGCAACGACCACTCAGCTCAATCACACTGCGTTCCACAATAAAGCCAACGTCTTGCTCAGCAAAACTCATCATTTCCTGTACGGGCACACTGCTACATTCTTGTACACGCTGACATTGACCACAGATTAAAAATGCTGCGGTATGCTGCGCGCGTGGGTGACAGCAGGGCACATAAGCATTGATAGAGGTCAATTGATGTATCAAGCCTTCACTCAATAGAAACTCCAGACTGCGATAGACTGTAGGTGGCGCGACATTTTTTGGCGCTTGTTTTTTAGAGCTAATTTCTTTAGATGCTGCTTTCATTGGGTGCTGTTGCGAGTTAAGCGCTTCGCTGCTGTCATCATTGTTATTAGGCTCTGATAAGCGCATTTGCTGCAATTGCGTGATCAAATCATATGCACCGATAGGCTTATTGGCTGCCAATACCAATTGATATATTTGCTGGCGCAATGGGGTAAAGCGTGCACCATTCAGGCGACATTGTTCTTTTGCTGCCATTAGGCGCTCGGTCACGTCATGCGGCGTAAAGTCCTGCACATCATGTAAATGTTCGCAGACTGATAAACTGGTGGACATGGTGCAAGCTCCTACAAAAAAAATGGCACTGTTATTATAGTAATTTACTATGTTATAGTATAACATACTAAAAATAAGAGCAGATAAATGATCTTGGCTTATTTATTGATACCTTGATGATCACTCAGATACAACGGCGATAACGTCTAAATGTTTCCACTTATATTTTATCTTTCATACATTAAAGAATCTATTATGAACTCAGTTTTCAAATATTTTTTAAGCTCAACCATTATACTACAGCGATGGCTCATTACGGGCATAGTTGCATTAGGCGTCTTTACTGTGAGTGCACAAGCGGCAACAGTCAGCGTGAGTAATTATCCATTGTTTTTATTGAGTCAAGCAGTGACTGAAGGTTCACCGCCTGCCAAGCAGTTATTGCAAGCAGGGGAGGTAGGTCATCATGGCAGTATCAGCCCAGGCGATATTAAAGCCATTCAGGACAGTAAATTTGTCGTGTGGTTTGGTGAGCCATTAGAAAATAACTTGGCGGCAAGCCTTAATACCGCACCCAATGCGATTGCCTTATTTGAATTTAATGCCTTTAATCGTCATCCGCTACGTGACGTTCAAGGCAAGCCTATTGCTGGCACCTTGGATCCACATATATGGTTAGATCCTGAAAATGCCAAAGCCATGACTCGTGCCCTTGCCGTGATTCATAGCCATGCCAATCCGCAATATAAAGCACTTTATCACGCCAATGCGCAAAAATTTGCTCAGCGAATGGATAGGGGAGTGGCATCTTTCGTAAAACAAGCTAAAGGCAAGCAGCAAACCCAGCCTTATTGGGCTTATCATGATGCTTATCAATACATCGAATCCAGCACAAACCTAAAGCTTGCTGGCAGTTTAAGCACTGACCACCATTTGGCACCACGAGCAAGCCAAATACGCTGGCTAAATGAGAAGCGTCCAGCCAAGCAAATGTGTCTGGTTAGCCCAAGTCAACCAGCCAAAGGTCTACTCGCTAAGTTACAGCCTGTAAAAACCACTGTGCAACCTGAAGATATGAGCAATAGTAAAGACTTTGTGAGTGGTTGGCAGACGATGGCACAGCAAATCTATCAATGTATATCGTAGAATAACTGATTAACCATAGTGGCTTGCAACGCTTTAGCAGCCATTATGTAGTCATACTTTGGGTGTTATCCATTGGTCAGTAACTGTGATGTCTATGAGTGATTCAGCTAGGTCACTGATAAAAGGTATATTTTTCTTGCTTAACGGTGGTATGCCCCTTATAATAAGTGGCGTTTTATTTTGGTTAAAAGGTAACACCTGTAGAGTGAGCCGTTCACGGATAAAAGTGTCGCGACGATGTTATATTGCCACCTTATCCCAATGCTGTAAGGCTATAGGATTGCATTACCGATGACCAAGCCTGCCAAACGCACACAAAAAGATAAAATTGGCATCTATATCAAACGCCAAGCGTGGATATTATTTATCCTTATTATTATTGCTTGGGCTTTAGATACCAGTTGGCTACATAGTGAGCTTACTGTCGCAAAAAGCGCCGCTATTGGTGCGCTACTCAGTTTTGCAACCCAAGCTGTATTTGCTTTTTTTATCTTTTGGTACACTGGATATCGCGCGCGCCAACATATTGTTAGCCAGCTATATCGAGGTCAAATGGCCAAATGGCTATTGACTGTGTTTGGTTTCGCACTAATTTTTATTACCGTACAACCCCTATCTGCACCTGCGCTGTTTATCGGTTTTATGGTAATGCAAATTAGTCACAGTTGGATGTTGTGGCATATACGCTAGCATTAATAGACGATGACTATATCAATAGTTGAGTGCTTAATAGTGCTAGGCAAGTCACCCTGCCGTCCAGCTTCTCTATGACTGATTTCATAAGAAAGTCAAAACATACAAAACTGTCTAAAGACAGCGCCAATGATCATAAAGACTGTGATATGAGCGTTTAAATGAGTATAGCGTGTGATGATGGAGTCGATAGCCAATTATTAGCTATCAGTATTGCCTCTAATTAAATTCTTACAATTTAATTAATCACGCAAAGCTATGTTAGTAAACGTTAATAGTAGCTAACTTATTCATACAGTGCATAAAAAAGTCATAATTGACTTTACACGAATACAACGCTGCATTAATATAGGCAGCTAAATATTTTGCTTATAAACGCTGTATTAAGCGTCGATCGTGGAAACGCGGCAGTAAGTAAACACAGATATAATAATTTCGCGTACATATACAAGGGCTATTACTGAATCATCATAAGCCCTTTTTTGATAGCTAAAATTTATCTTACGTTATCAAATTGCGCACTAGTAATAGAACTATGGGTTGGATGTTATTGATTACATGAGTGCTTTAGCATGGTTCATCGGCTTGCTAGCAGGTCAAATAGGATCGTTAAAACCTCATCAGATGACAACCATATTTTTGGTAGTTGATTAAATCGTTGATTAATAAGAAGCTGACATTATGGCAGGCGAGCAAACAACAACAGACTATATCTCTCACCACTTAACGAACTGGACGTACGGTTATCTGCCGGGCGAAGGCTGGAAAGTTGCCTATACTGCTGAAGAAGCTAGTGCAATGGGCTTTAAAGCCATCCACCTTGATTCTATGCTTTGGTCAATTGGTCTAGGCATTGTTTTCTGCGCCATCTTCTGGATGGTCGCTAGAAAAGTCACTTCAGGCGTGCCGGGCAAAACTCAGGCCGCGGTTGAGATGATCGTTGAGTTCGTTGATAACAACGTTCGTGATTCGTATAGTGGTACCTCAAAGCTGATTGCGCCTTTGGCGTTGACTATCTTTGTATGGATATTCTTAATGAACTTGATGGATTTACTACCCGTCGATTTTATTCCTATGATTGCTGGCCAAATCGGCGCAATGATGGGACATGATCCACATCATGTGTTCTTTAAGATCGTTCCAACGACGGATCCTAATATTACGCTTGGCATGTCTTTTTCTGTCTTTATACTGATTCTGTTCTATAGTATCAAAGAAAAAGGTTTGGGCGGCTTTGTTGGCGAGCTAACACTGCATCCGTTTAGTGCCAAAAACCCTATCGTACAAATTATTTTAATACCCATCAACTTTATCTTAGAGTTTGTTACTTTGATAGCGAAACCTATCTCTTTAGGTCTGCGTCTATTCGGTAACATGTATGCTGGTGAGTTGATTTTCATACTGATTGCTCTAATGCCGTTTTGGATTCAATGGGCGTTATCAGTACCGTGGGCTATTTTCCACATCTTAATTATTACACTTCAAGCGTTCGTATTTATGATGCTGACGATAGTTTATATGTCACTTGCATCATCAACTGAACATTAATTAGACATTCAATAGGTAAATGAGGATACATCCATGGATCCAGTATTAGGTGGTTACACAGTTATCGCAGTAGCACTACTTATCGGTTTAGGTGCACTAGGTACAGGTATTGGTTTTGCTATTCTAGGTGGTAAATTCTTAGAAGGCGTTGCGCGTCAGCCAGAACTTGGTTCACAGCTGCAAACTCGTATGTTTATCGTAGCAGGTCTTCTTGATGCTATTCCGATGATCGGTGTTGGTATTGCTATGCTATTGTTGTTCGCTAACCCTCTAGCAGGTTAATCAGAAAGCTCAGTTGTAAATGTTTGGTAGTCAAAGTTTGTATCTTAACCATAGCCAAAGTTTGGCTATCAAATATGATCAATGAAACTGATTTTTCATTAACAAAGAGGTGATCACGTGAATATCAATTCTACCCTCATCGGTCAAGCCATTGCTTTTGCAATCTTTGTGATGTTCTGCATGAAATTCGTGTGGCCACCACTTATTGGTGCCATCAATGAGCGTCAGCGTAAAATTGCTGAAGGCCTGAATGCCGCAGAGAAAGCAAAAGCAGATCTGGCGACCGCTGAGCAAGACGTCCAGCAGGAGCTTGATCTTGCAAAGACCAAAGCTGCTGCTTTAATCGAGCAAGCGAACAAGAGTGCCAACCAGCTTGTCGAAGATGCAAAAATGCAGGCCCAAGTGGAAGGCGAGCGCATTCGTCAACAAGCGCAAGCGTCTATCGACCAAGAAATCAATCAAGCGCGTGAATCATTACGTGCCCAAGTTGCTGAACTGGCTGTACTTGGTGCAGAAAAGATTTTGCAAGACAAAGTCGATGTGCAAAAACATGCCAGTATGTTAGACCAACTGGCGGCAAAGCTGTAACTGTGAGGATATAATGGCTGACTTATCAACCTTAGCACGACCCTACGCTAAAGCCGCGTTTGACTATGCCAACGAAAACGGGGCCGTAAACGAGTGGGAAAATTTCTTGTTTGTCGCCAGTGCAATTGTCAATGACAAAGCGTTCCGTACATGGCTAGAAAATCCAGCCGTTACGGCTGAGCATAAGTCAGCTGCTTTGGTTGATCTTTATGACTCACAAGTGGCTGGTGATAGCGACTCTGCTTTTAAACAGCTACTAGGCGAGAGCAAAGGCTCTCGTTATGGTAATAGTATTAGCTATCCTAAAGTGTCACCAGCGCTCAATAATTTTATTAAGCAGTTGGCGCAGCAAGAGCGTCTGGCGCTGCTTCCTGAAGTTTATGAGCATTATCGCCGCCACAAGGCAATAAGCTTAAAGCAGCTTGATGCTTACGTGACCTCTGCCTATCCATTGACTGACGCTCAGCGTGAAATGCTTCAAACGCGCCTTGCTGCATCGTTAAATGCTAGTGTGGTGATTCATGAGTCGGTCGATCCAAGTCTATTGGCAGGCGCTACCATCAAAGTCGGTGACAAAATCATTGATGATTCGATGCGCGGCAAGTTACAACAGTTAAAAACACAGCTAACGGCCTAATGCCATTTACCAGCGCAGTCATCTATGATCTGCGTGAAAGTAAGAGCATTTAAGTCAGTGGGCGGGTTATCATAAATTAAAGGAAACAAGGCAATGCAACAATTGAATCCAGCGGAAATCAGTAACCTGATTAAGCAGCGTATTCAAGACCTTGATGCGGGTGCAACTGCAAAAAATGAAGGCACGATTGTCAAAGTATCTGACGGTATCGTGCAGATTCATGGTCTTGAAGATGCCATGTACGGCGAAATGATTGAGTTTGAAGGCGAAATCTATGGAATGGCGCTTAACTTAGAGCGTGATTCTGTCGGCGCGGTAGTACTTGGTGATTACCTAAAGCTGCAAGAAGGTCAAAAAGCCTATTGTACTGGTCGTATTCTTGAAGTACCAGTAGGTCCTGAGCTGCTAGGTCGTGTTGTTGACGCCTTGGGAAATCCTATTGATGGCAAAGGTCCTATCGATGCCAAAATGACTGATAAAGTCGAAAAAATCGCCCCAGGCGTTATTGATCGTCAGTCAGTAGATCAACCAGTAATGACGGGTTATAAAGCCGTTGATACTATGATTCCAATTGGTCGTGGTCAGCGTGAGCTTATCATTGGTGACCGTCAGACGGGTAAAACCGCGATGGCTATCGATGCGATCATCGCGCAGAAATCATCTGGTATCAAGTGTGTATACGTCGCAATCGGTCAGAAACGTTCTACCATTGCAAACGTCGTACGCAAGCTTGAGCAAACTGGTGCATTAGCATATACCACGGTTGTGGTTGCATCAGCATCAGAGCCTGCCGCACTACAGTATATCGCACCGTATTCAGGTTGTACGATGGGCGAATACTTCCGTGACCGCGGTGAAGATGCACTGATTGTATTTGATGACTTATCAAAACAAGCCGTTGCTTATCGTCAAATTTCACTATTGCTACGTCGTCCGCCAGGTCGTGAAGCGTATCCTGGTGATGTATTCTATTTACATTCACGTTTACTTGAGCGTGCATCACGCGTAAACGCGGCGTACGTAGAAAAATTCACCAATGGTGAAGTAGTTGGTAAAACCGGTTCTTTAACCGCACTGCCAATTATTGAAACCCAAGCTGGTGACGTATCTGCATTCGTACCAACCAACGTGATTTCAATCACCGATGGTCAGATTTTCTTAGAATCAAGCCTATTCAACTCAGGTATCCGTCCAGCAGTTAACGCTGGTATCTCGGTATCTCGTGTGGGCGGGGCAGCTCAGACTAAGATCATCAAAAAGCTATCTGGTGGTATCCGTACTGCACTAGCTCAGTATCGTGAATTGGCCGCCTTTGCTCAGTTTGCATCAGATCTTGATGACGCGACTCGCGAACAGCTTGATCATGGTGAGCGTGTGACTGAATTGATGAAGCAGAAGCAGTATCAGCCAATGTCAATCTCTGAGCAAGCAGCCGTTATCTATGCATCGAATGAAGGCTTTTTAGCGGACGTTCCTGTCGAAAAAATCGGTTCTTTTGAAGAAGCTTACTTACGCTATATGCATGATGAGCAAAGTGAATTGATGCGTGAGATTGATGATACTGCGAATTATAATGATGATATCGCAGGTCGTTTGAAGTCATCTTTAGAGACCTTTAAACAAAATCATAGTTATTAATTTAACGGGTTAAGCCGAATTGGTTAAGGCTGTCTTTGATGGCTAATAAAGTGGCGCATTGTCTTGTATTTTTTTATTAAGACAGTAGCGCCACTATTCTAACCATTGACGGTATTAGATCGTGTCATGCACAAAATATATAACATTAATCTGTTAGATTGATGTTATATACTAAATAATTGTCGCATGCGCCAATGCTTTTTAACCCTCTTATATTGGAATCATTATGGCAAGCTTAAAAGAGATACGTGCCAAAGTCACCAGTATTAAAAGCACCCAAAAAATTACTCGTGCTATGCAAATGGTTGCGGCAAGTAAAATGCGCCGTGCCCAAGAGCGCATGGAAGTGGGTCGCCCGTATGCTGATAGTATGCGCCGGGTTATTTCACATTTGGTGCATGCCTCATCAGACTATAAACATCCGTATATGGTCTCGCGTCCAGTCAATAAGGTTGGCTATATTGTCATTACCTCTGATCGCGGTCTGGCGGGTGGTTTGAATATTAACTTATTCAAAGCTTTATCTAAGAGTATCCAGCAGTATCAAGATCAATCTGTACAAACTGAGTTTGCAGTTATTGGCGCTAAAGGTGTGAGTTTTTTCAAAAACTTTGGTGGTAAAGTGACCTCGGCAGTAACCGATTATGGTGATAAGCCAACGTTTGAGCAGATAAACGCACCGGTTCAAGCGATGCTTGACGATTATACTAACGGTAAAATAGACCGCATCTATGTGGTTTATAATAAGTTTGTTAATGCGATGACCCAAAAGCCGACTGTCAATCAGTTGGTACCTTTACCAGAAAGTGCGTTTGGTGAAGAAGAGAGCGGCATTCAAACAGAACTGAGCTGGGATTATATCTACGAGCCTGATATCAAAACATTGATTGATGAGTTGCTTGGCCGCTATATTGAGTCGATTGTGTATCAAGCGGTAATGGAAAATATTGCCTCTGAGCAGTCCTCACGTATGGTTGCAATGAAAGCGGCGACAGATAATGCTGGTGACCTAATTAACGATTTACAGTTGGTTTATAACAAGCTGCGTCAAGCGGCGATTACC